>BBEG01000005.1 GCA_001312645.1 Rhodococcus sp. JCM 9791 | reverse complement strand
CGTCACACCTTCGGGCAACACCAACTGCTCGTCGCGGATCCGGAAACCGCGGCGGGTGTATTCGAGCGACGGCAACGCCTTTTTCCGCGCCTTGTAGCGGGGACGACCGCGGCCTTTGACGGTGAACGAGGCATCCGACGCCTGCGCGTAGGTGCGGAGCATCTGCTGCTGCGCGACCTGAGAACGCTCCCGCAACCACGACGAACGGGCGCGGATCTCGGTCAGCATGGTGCCCAGTTTCGTGAAGTTCGGTTTCCGACCAGTCTTCTGTTGGTGGACGGCTTCGTTCCACAAAAATCGGCAACGGTGCCATTCCTCGATCAGGGCACGTTCGGCGAGCGCACCCGGCCTCAGTCGGTACTTGTAACGCACCACCTCGGTCCCCATGCCCGGCACCATATCCGCGCCCACCGGCACGGTGTGCTCGGTCCGACACGGTTGCTCCACGCAGCCCACCTTTTGGAAGGAGGACGGCGCTTCCTCTCCCCCGTGAACGAGGGAGTATCCGCGCCGAACACCAGATGACCGCGTCGTACACGCCCGGGCCTACCGGGAGTACTTCGAGAACGACTTCACGTATCTCAACGGATTCCGGCGCAACACCGGGCGTTACGCGCACCGGGTCGCCGTCACCGACCCCGACACCGGGCAGCAGTGGACCTACAAGCAGCTCGGCGAACGAGTCGACCGGATTGCAACCGGCCTCGCCGACGCAGGCGTCCGGAGCGGCGACGTCGTCGCATACCAGCTGTTCAACGGAATCGAGTTCGCCGAGCTGTACCTCGCGACGCAGGCTGTCGGCGCTGTCGGCTCACCCGTCAACTTCCGTCTGGCCGGGGGCGAGACCGCGTTCGTGCTCGACACCAGCACCCCGAAGGTCTTCGTCTACGACACCGAACTCACGTCGAATGTGCAGGCGGCGCTCGAGCACTCGTCGCACACACCCGATGTGGTGATCGCTGTCGGCGACGGCGAGCCCCTCTCCGTTCCGGGAGCCACCGCCATCCGCTATCGCGACCTTCCGGCCGACCGGGTGTCGCTGCCGCCGCTGCACCGGACCGTCTGGGACGAAACCACCCGCCTGTACACATCCGGTACACCGGTATGCCAAAGGGCGTGCCGCTCAACGGCATGATCGAGATCTTCAGCGCACACGACGTGATCATGCACTTCCCGCTCGGCCCCGAAGACAGGACGCTCAACATGACCCCGTGGTTCCACCGCGGCGGCCTGTACTCCGGCGGACCGAACCCGACGTTCTACATCGGTGGGCAGGTGGTACCGCTGCGTACCTTCGATCCCGACCGCGTCCTCGACCTCGTCGAAGAACTCGGCCTGACCTTCCTCATCGGCGCACCCACCAACCTCGCGCTGCTCGCGACCGCGCAGGAGCAACGCGCCCGCGACCTGTCGACACTGCGCGGCATCGTCACGATGGGTGCACCCCTCGAACGCGACGCCGCGCTCCGCTACCAGACGGTGCTCAACCCACGAATCTTCAACGGGTACGGGAGCACCGAGGGCTTCTGGAACACCTTCCTGCGCCCCTCCGATCTTCCCGATCACGCTGGGACTGCGGGCCGCGCGTGCACCGACGACGACGTTCGTGTCGTGCACGTATATCCGGACCGTCTCGCCGACCCCGGCGACGTGGTCACGCGCGACAACCAGGAGGTCGGCGAGGTCATCGTCCGGTCACCGAAGTGTTCCAACGCCTACTTCGACTCTCCGGACCAGGAGAAAGCCAAGTTCCGGAACGGCTGGTTGCACATCGGCGACCTTGCGACATGGGATGCCGGCGAATTCGTCACCATCGTCGGCCGCAAGGACGACATGCTCGTCTCCGGTGGCGAGAACGTCCATCCCGTTCAGGTCGAGGAAGCACTCAACCAGCATCCGGGCGTGCAGGACTCATTGGTCGTCGGCGTGCCCGACGACCGGTGGGGACGGATCGTCGTCGCCTACATCGTCGCGTCCGATCCCACCCTGACCATCGATGCTCTCGACGAACACTGCCGCGCACACCACCTGTTGTCCTCATTCAAGCGGCCGCGTGCATACCGGTTCGTCGACTCCCTCCCTGTGTCGGCTACGGGCAAGAAGCTGCACTACAAGGCGACCGCCGCGGCAGCGAGCGAATTCACCGACGGCCGATTCACCACCCCTACTGCTTCCGGATGATCCTATGAACACCGCACTGATCCACGAATCCGAACATCTCCAGTTCCGCGAGGTCGCGCGAGACTTCGTACGCGAGAAGATCACCCCCGTCCACGAAGATTGGGAACGCGCGAGTTGCCTCGATCGATCCCTGTTCACCGAGGCCGGCAAGCTCGGGCTCCTGGGCTTCTCGGTCGCCGACGAGTACGACGGTCCGGGCGTCGACGACTTCCGCTACAACGCCATCCTGATCGACGAGGTCAACCGGGCCGGTCATGCCGCCGCCGGTATCGCGTTCTCACTGCAGAACGACGTGGTGCTGCCCTACCTCACGGACATGACCACGGACGAACAGAAGGCTCGGTGGCTGCCCGGCGTCGTCAGCGGTGAGACGATCCTCGGTATCGCGATGACCGAACCCGGAACGGGCAGCGACCTGACCGGCATCCGCACGTCGGCGGTGCTCGACGGCGACCACTATGTCGTCAACGGATCGAAGACGTTCATCTCCAACGGACAGAACGGCGACCTGTTCGTCGTCGCGACCCGCACCTCCGACGACCCACACAAGGGGCTGACGTTGCTGGTCGCCCCGGCCGATACCCCCGGCTTCTCCCGTGGCCGGAACCTGGAGAAGATCGGCCTGCACGCGCAGGACACCAGCGAGCTGATGTTCACCGATATGCGTGTGCCCGTCGCCAATCGCCTGGGTGAGGAGGGACAGGGCTTCTATCAGCTCGTGCACAATCTGCCTCAGGAGCGCTTGTCGCTCGCAGTGGGTGCGGTCGCCGCAGCCGAAGGTGTCTTCGAGACGACCCTCACCTACGTACGGGAACGCAAGGCCTTCGGTAGACCGGTGTCCGGCTTCCAGAACACCCAGTTCGTGCTGGCCGAACTGTCCACCGAACTCGACCTCGCCCGCACATTCCTCGACGACTGCATCGCCGAGCATGTCGACGGCCGGCTCACCGCTGCACGCGCCGCGCGGTTGAAGTGGTGGACCACCGAGCTGCAGGTGCGCGTCGCCGACCGATGCCTGCAGTTGCACGGCGGCTACGGTTACATGCGTGAGTACGCCGTGTCGCGGGCATTCGTCGATGCCCGTATCCAGACGATCTACGGCGGTACCACCGAGATCATGAAGACGATCATCGCCAAGGATCTCGGGATCTGACGAGAACGGCGGCCCGACAGGAGCACATATGACCAGCGACCAGGACGAACTGTCCGTTCACGACGCGGTGCGGGCGGTACGGACGGATTCGCGGCGACGTCAGGTCCTTCGCGCCGCCGCGACGGTCATGCAGCGGACCGGGTTCCATCAGATGTCCATGCAGGCGCTCGCCGACGAGGCGGGCGTCAGCGTCGGCCTGATCTACAAGTACTTCGGGGGCAAGGAGGACGTCCTTCTCGCGACGATCATCAGCATTCTGGAATCGTTCCGCGACCAGCTGGTCCCGGCGATGGAAACCGCGGGTGACGATCCCGTCGAGCGCCTCGTCGCCGGCATGCGACGGTATATCGAGATCGTCGACGAGAACATCGATGCCGTCGCGTTGACGTATCGGGAGAGCCGAACCCTCGATCGCGCCGGACGCGACCGCATCAAGGAACTCGAGGTGTCGACCTCGGCTCCACTGCGGGACGTTCTGAAAGACGGAATCGCCGCGGGCGTCATGAACGACGTCGACGTCGACCTCATGGTGTTCGACCTACTGCTGCTCGCACACGGATGGCCCTCAAGCACTGGCATTTCGGTGCCCTCTACTCATTGGACGAGTACATCCGCCTGCAGATCCGCTTCGTGCTCAACACGATCCTGCCGTCCGAGCGAGGCGACGACTACGCCCACCTGGTCCGCTGACCCTCGTCTCCACAGGCGAGGTCGCTGGAGATCTTCCGGGCGAAGTCGGCCACGAGAGGTGCCATCCATTCGAGCTGGATCGCCCGCACGCTGCCGGCCAGCGACACACTCGCGACGATTCCGCCGGTGCCGCGCAGGGGTGCACCGACACTGCCGATTCCGACGATCGACTCTTCGCGGTCGAACGCGATGCCGTGTCGCTTACGGACCCGGTTCAGTTCCTGATGGAGCATCACCCGGTCGGTGACCGTGTGATTCGTGGCCGGAGTCAGCCGAGAGGGATACAGGCTGTCGACCTGTTCGGGGTCGAGCGTCGCGAGCATTGCCTTGCCGCCCGCGGTGGCATACGCCGCGGTACGTCCACCCACCCGCGTCGGCAGCCCGGCAGCGCCTGCGCCACCGACCTTGTCGAGGCAATACACCTGTGCGCCGTCGAGAACGTCGAGATGCACGACACCACCGGTCTGCATTGCCAGTTCGTGGAGGTGCGGTGCCGCGCATTCACGGAGACGGTCGCGGTCGATGTCGCCGCCGAGGCCCAGTGCGCGGGCTCCGAGCCCGTAGCCGAGCGCACTGTGCTCGAGCCAGTCGAGGCGGACGAGTTGTTCGAGGATGCGGTGCACGGTCGACCGGGGAAGACCCGAGCGGAACGTCACCTCTTCGAGCGTGAGTCTGGCGATGCTTGCGTCGAAGGCTCGAGGATGCGTGTCATTCGCTCGACCATCGAGGGTGGTGGCGGGCGCAGCATCGTTGTGTCGGCCTGCGTGAACTCCGAATCGATGACTGTCAACATGCCCTCCATCGCTAGTGGTCGGGTGCAGAACTCGAGCAGAACTGAAATTGGTTACTGCACGACTGAAACAAAGATCGGCCCCCGGAGAAGTACAGCACACAGAGTGTATGTGCGCTATGGATGCAAATACATCGGCGCGTCGCCTGGGCATTTCCCGGTGCACTGGTAGAGATCATCGATTGCGACTATCGTCACGACCGTGAGCAGGACGTACGAACAGTCGCCGGGGCATCCGTCGGCGCATGTCCATGCCCGAAAACTGTGTATCTGCGGGTGCCAGGCCCGCTGACCGCCCGCACCCGTAGCCTCCGGTCCCACGACTCGGCCAGCTCGACGTTCGCTGCACGGTCGCGGATCGCCAGGTCGGCACATCCCCTTGAATCACCCGAGCCCCTGAATCACCCGAGAAAACCGGAGCCGAAACCGATGAGTGACACCACGCCCGACGCTGTCGATCCGACCGCCGGCTGGAACTTCGAGACGAAGCAGATCCACGTAGGACAGCCCGCGGGCGGCGACACCAAAGCCCGGGCACTTCCGATCTACCAGACCACCAGCTACACCTTCGACAACACCGACCACGCTGCCGCGCTGTTCGGTCTCGCCGAGACCGGCAACATCTACACCCGCATCATGAATCCCACCCAGGATGCGGTCGAGCAGCGCATCGCCGCCCTCGAAGGCGGCGTCGCTGCACTGCTGCTCTCCTCCGGTCAGGCCGCCGAGACCTTCGCCATCCTCAACGTCGCCCAGGCCGGTGACCACATCGTCGCGAGCCCCTACCTGTACGGCGGCACCTACAACCTGCTGCACTACACGCTCACCAAACTCGGCATCGAGACCACCTTCGTCGAGGATCCCGACGATCTCGAGCAGTGGCGCGCAGCCATCCGCCCCAACACCCGCGCGTCTTCGCCGAGACCATCGCGAACCCGAAGAACCACATCCTCGACATCCCCGGCGTCTCCGGTGTCGCGCACGAGAACGGTCTGCCGCTGATCGTCGACAACACAGTGGCCACCCCGTACCTGCTCCGCCCGCTCGAGCACGCGCCGACATCGTCGTCCACTCCGCCACCAAGTACCTCGGCGGACACGGCACCGCCATCGCCGGCGTCATCGTCGACGGCGGCACATTCGACTGGACACAAGGCCGCCACGACGGGTTCACCACACCCGACCCCAGCTACCACGGTGTCGTCTACTCCGACCTCGGCGCGCCCGCGTTCGCCCTCAAGGCGCGTGTCCAGCTGCTGCGCGACCTCGGCTCCGCGGTGTCACCGTTCAACGCGTTCCTCATCTCGCAGGGACTCGAAACCCTGAGCCTGCGCATGGAGCGCCACGTCGCCAACACCCAGAAGGTCGCAGAGTTCCTCGAGCAGCGTCCCGAGGTCACCTCTGTCGCCTACCCCGGCCTGAAGTCGTCGCGTGGTACGACCGCGCACAGCAACTCACACCCGAAGGCGCAGGCGCGATCGTGGTGTTCGAGCTCGCCGGCGGCATCGATGCCGGTAAGAAGTTCGTCAACGCGCTGACCTTGCACAGCCACGTGGCCAACATCGGCGACGTGCGCTCCTTGGTCATCCACGGCGTCCACCACGCACTCCCAGCTCTCCGCCGAGGAACAGCTCGCGGCCGGCGTCACTCCCGGACTCGTCCGCCTCGCCGTCGGTATCGAGCACATCGACGACATCCTCGCCGATATCACCATCGGCCTCGAGGCTGCCGGAAGCTGACCTCACCGACCACGGAACACGGGTAGGGACGAACGCGTCGCGCGTTCCGTCCCCTACCCGATTCGTCACTCGCTGAACCGACCGCCGTAGGTGTGCACGATGACGACCTCCGGGTGCCACGGCACGAGGTCGTCCACCGCCGACTGGAGTTCATCCACCGGGGGAAGTTTCTCGGGCGACAGGACATGGACGAGCGCCGTCCGTTGCTGCAACGACACGTCGGTGACCTGAGAAACAGACTCGTCTCCGAGCCAGATCCGTGCGGCGTCGGCGATCTGACCGGCCCACAGCGACGACAACGAGTTCACCACCATCGGAACCGCCACGATGATCAAGCCCGTGACCAGGACTGCATAGGCCCAGCCTCGTCTCGCTTCGCCGGCCCCGGCCTCGTGTGCGTACCCCACGACGACGAGCACCACCGTCGCCGTCACGATCATCGCCACCATGTTGGACGCGAACAACACGAATGCGCCGAGCGCGAGGCCGGGCGCTCCCGAGCCGAGACACACACCGACCACCACCAGCGGCGGTACCAGTGAGATCGCGATGGCCACGCCGGGAAGTACATCTCCGACGTCCCGCCGGGTCATGGCGATGACCCCCACCAACCCGGTCGCCAACGCGGCAGTGAGATCCATCAGCTTCGGCGAAGTGCGGCCGACCACCTGAGAATTCGTCAGCACATTCGTCGGATTGGGGAGCAGCTTCGAGACGACGAAGCCGATCGCCACCACCAGCACGATGCCCACGAGGACGAGGAGCAGACTCCGGACGATCAGATTCCCGCGTCCGGTCGCAATCCCCAGTCCGACACCGAGAATGGGAACCGACAACGGTGCGACGATCATGGCGCCGATCACCGTCGCAGTCGAATCACCCGCCACACCCGACGCAGCGATCACCGCGGAGAGCGTCAGCATGATCCAAAAGGCCGAGCGTTTCGATGCAGACTCTCCCGCGCTGAGATCGAGGCGATCGACAAGTTCGTCGAGCGTCCGCCGCTGACTGTCCGGAACCAGAATGTTCATGGCAGATCCCCGCTCTGTCGGATGACGAATTCACAAGGTGTTCAGCGCCTTACCGAACTGCATTATCGCGAGCAGCACAAGCAGGGCGACGTTGAGAAGTTTCGTGTGCGTTGCGATCCAGGTTCGCAGGTCGGACAGCGGCTTCTGTGCACGCTCTCCGCGGATCAGGAGGAACAGGACGGGCACGGCAACAGACGACACCGACACGATCACGAACGCAATGGCGGTAACCCACACGACGTTGCCTGTCAGCCCGCTGAGCCTCAGGGTGAGGGCAGCAGCAACCGCACACGACAGGTCCACGGGATTGAGCACGAACAGGCCGACCCCGAGACCGAAGCCCTTGCCCGGGCCGAATTCCGAGATCGCCCGGAACATCGCCGGGAGCTCCGGCGTGAGCCCGGCACCTTCCGCACGTTCGGCACCGATTGCCTTGATCCGTTGCGACGCAACGAACATGATCCCCGAACCGACCGCAAAGACGAGAGCGAGTGTCAGATGCAGGATGGGAACCCACAACGGTGGATCATGATGCTCGTGCACGGCGAGCCGGCTCAGGATCAGATACGTCAACCCGATCGCGGAGCACGCACCGAGTACCCACCCTGCAAGAAATGCAAGGCTGTTCGGCCGTGCCCGTGCCGACAGCAGGACCGCAACCACACCGATGATCGCGAGCGGGCTCATGATGATCCCGAGCGCGAGTGGAATCAGCTGAACCACCACACCACTCATGTTCACTCCTCGTCAGGTGAATCCCGCTGAGCGGCAAGCCAACGCATGCCCTCGTCGAACGCATGCAGGGTCGAGCGACCCAGAACGGATTCGGCCTCGACCACGGTGATGCACGGAGGAAGCCCGACTTTCTCGCGATACCTGCTCATCAACACCGGATCCACACCACTGACGTACATGTGCCCGCCTCGCTCGTCGAGTCTCCTCGCATACTCGACCAGGCTTTCATGAATGTGACTCCGACGGTGACGCGTCCGCGCAGCCGCAGCACCACCACAACCCTGTCCGTCCCCGGCGGCAATTGGTTCGCAAAGTTGTGCGCCCCCGCGTAGAGCAGACTCCCGTAGACGTCGAGCACTGTGACGTGATCCGAGTGCAGCACGATGGGTGGGTCGAGCTCGCGGAGCCCGCCGTCGTCGGTCGGTTCGAGCTCGACGATGCGCATATCGATCGAGTCCCTGTTGAGCTGTAGCACCAGCGACAACGCGACACCGACACCCACCGCCGTCGCCACAGGAAGCAGCAGGGTCGCGAGCGCGGTGATCAGTAGAGTCACGCGCCCGATGCCGCCGGCGCGGAAGACCGACACGATCTCGCGCGGGCGGATCGACATCACGGCGGCGTAGATCAGCAGCGCGGCCAGGGCCGGCATCGGAACCCGTCCGATCAACCTCCAGCCGCAAGGACGAGCACGAGCACGAACACGCCACGGAACGCGGCGGCCCACCTGGTGCGCGCACCCAATGCGATGTTGAGCGAGGTCGCCGACACGGAGCCCCCGACCGGCATCCCCTGAAAGAAGCCGGACGCGACATTTGCGAGCCCCTGCGCCGAGAAATCACGGGAGACGGCGTTCGGTTTCCGGCTCGGTTCCGGTACGGATTCGCGGACACCGACACCTTGCACCAGCACGATGAGCGCTACAGATGCTGCGCCCGCGATCAATTCAGGGCTCAACATCGACAGTTCGGGTATTTCGGGCATCGGAAGACCTGTCGGGAGATCACCGGTTTCTCGAACCTGGGCGACCCCGTCGAACCAGGGGAAGAAGACGACCACACTGGGAATCGCGATGGCTCCGAGGGCACCGAGTGCGACGAAACGGGTCCGGCCGAGCACGCCCACCACGGCGAGCGCCAGCGCACCGCACACCAGCGACGCGAGGTCGATGTGTCCGAGTTCCGTCACGAGGTCGAGTGCTTGGCGAACGCTGAGGGCCCACTTGTCGAGACGCCGATCATCGTCGGGATCTGGGAAATCAGGATCGTCGCGGAAATCCCCGTGAGGAAGCCGATCATCACGGAATGCGAGATGAAGCGTGTGTAACGAGCGAAGCGCAGTGCCGCTGCTGCCCACATGAGCAGCCCCCCGAGGATCGTCAGGAGGACCAGGGCCGAGTCGCGGTTCTCGAGGGGAACACTTTCCAGAGCCGAGCCCGTTGCGAGGGCGGCTGCACTCGTCGTCGTCACGACCATCAGGGTTGTGGAGGTGGCGAGCCCTCCGAAGAACGCACCGGACGAACTCGCGTAGAGGCCGTAGACGGGATTGACGCCCGCGAGCAGACCACAAGCCATCCCGTCCGGGATCGACGAGATGGCCCCGCCCAATCCGGCCACGGCATCGCGCAAGATGTGTGCACGCCGCGGACCGGCTTGCTTCGCCGGCACTGTCCCTCCTCGGCTCGTGGCCTGCACCCACCGTCAGGCGGCACACACAACCGTAGTGAGGGCGACTCTCCTGTCGGCTCACCCGACGAGGATGAAATGCCGTCGTTGTGGAACCTTGCTGCATCGTGCGCTCATTCCGTTCATCCCCCGAGATCGGCTCGACTGCGATAAATTCGAACGCGGGGGACAGATCCTAGGAGAAGACATCTGACAGTCTCTTGAATAGGAGCCGCGGTGCTGCTCACAACCAGCGACGACAGTTCTACAGGAGCCGCCGGCCGAAGCGTTCGTTCGATACCCCGGCTCGCAACCGAGCCGGTCCACCGGCATCAACTGTGCGCCCACTTCGAGCGTGCCCGGAAGCTCGGCGGGGGTGTCGTGCTCGTGTGCGGCATGGCCGGAACCGGCAAGACCGTGGCAGTGACCGAATGGCTGCGGTGCGCTCGCCTGCCTGCATCGCAGACACAGGTGGCATGGGCGACGCTCTCCGAGGAACACAACAATCCCCGAGCATTCTGGGACGAACTCCACCGGTCGTTCGGCGATTCCCCGCCCTGCCACGGCGACCAGGCGCCGAGGACTCGGGCGGAGATGTTCGCGCAGTGGCTCGGCGCGATCGAGGGTCCGGCCGTGCTCGTCCTCGACAACGCTCATGACGTCCACGACCCACTGACGCTGTCCGGGCTGGCGCATCTTCTCGAGATACTTCCCGAGCACGTCACTGTGGTGCTGACCTCCAGATTTCCACCGCCGATACCGTGGCACCAGCTGGATCTGACCGGAGCTCTGGTACGGCTCGATGATGCGGTCCTGGCGTTCGACCGCGACGAGACACGCTGTGCGCTCACTGCAGGCAATGTCGTGGTCACGGACGACGAGCTCGATGCGGTCGTGGCACTCACCGGTGGGTGGGCCGCCATGGTCCGATTCATCGCACTCCTGTTGTCGGCACGCGGCGACAGCAGAGAGATCCTGGTGTCGGCCACCGCATCGAATCATCCTGCGATATCCGATTTTCTCGTGGGAGAACTACTCGACAGCATCAGCGCGGAGCAACGCGATTTCCTGATGCGAACAGCGGTTGCCGAGTCGTTCGATGTAGATCTCGCCACCGAACTCGCAGGCCCCGAGGCGGCACGAATACTCGCGGAGATCCTCGCCGCATATTTCCCGATGTCGCACACCGGAAGCGCCGGATCGGAAATCTACAGCTACCACCCGCTGATGCGTTCACACCTCAAAGCCGAACTCGACCGGATGCTCGGTCGTGACGGGGTGCGCAGGCTCGAACTCAGGGTCGGTGGTTGGTATTCCAGGGCCGGCGACCCGGTCCAGGCCATCAGATATCTCACCGCTGCGCAAGATCGCTATGCGCTGTCCAAATGCATCCTCGACCTGGGTCCGAAAGCGGTGTTCGGACCGCACGGTGCCGCGTTTCTGAAGGTCCTCGAATCCGCGTCATCCGACATCGCGGACGACCCATTCGTCCATCTCCTGCGCAGCGTACATGCGCTGGCTCTCGGCGTTCCGGTAGAAGCCGACGCATTTCTCCGCGCCACTTCCGCCCGCTCGTCTTCCGTCTGCCCCGCGGAAGTGTTCGATCGCTTCCATCACGCCGTCGAAATCGACATCCGCAGCGCACTCGGGGACGAGATCGTCGGTGTCTCCGCACCGGCAGCACCCGGAGACCATCGCGATATCGAGTCCTATGTCGCGGTCCAGCAGTCGAAGTGCGCGCTGATGGCCGGTGATCGGGGAACGAATGATCGTCTCCGTGCCGCCGTCAGCATGGCCGAGTACGCCGGCAGCGTCCGTCCACATTTGGAAGCGCTGATGCTGCTCGCCCTGAACGAAGGTGCGCGCGGGCACCTGTCGGCGATGGGTGCCCGCGCGCTCATCGGTGTCGAATACGCACGGAGTGTCGGGCTCTTGGGGTCCGGCGATGCCGACCGATGCGCGGTGATGTGCCGCTACCATCATTTTCTCTGCGGAACCACGCCGCCGGAAGGAATCGATCGGCCACTCGCAATGTCCGTCGGCATCGATGGACTGTCGTCGCCCCTCGCAGGGTGGGACAGCTATGCGATGTCGCAACTCATTGCCTTCCACCAGGCCCCCGACAAGATCGCAGCTGCCCGCGATATCGCCGACGTGGTCCTGACCGCTGTGGCCGACTCTCGGATGGGTGCCCGGTCAGCGCCGATCATTCCGTTCGCCACTCGAGTACTCGTGGCCGTCCACGAACTCGACCAGGCTCAGCGGATCATCGAGGAGGCAACAAGAGTTCTGGGCCGGCACCCCCACTTCGACCTCGCCGCTGCAACGGTCGAACACGCTCGTGGACGCTCGGCGCGTGCCCGGGAACTGCTGGATACAGTCCTGGACCATCGGCTCGACCACGGGGTCTCCGAGGTCGAAGCCCATGTATTGCGAGCGGTCCTCCGTGCAGCGTCCGACCACGAATTCGGGGCGTACGACGATCTCGAGATCGCGCTCACCCTCGCCGAACCCGAGCACCTGGTCCGGCCGTTCCTCACCACCGGTGGTGCGGTGGCGCTGCTCGACACCCACAGTGGCCGCTTCGGCAGGCTGGATCAGTTCGTCGAGAGCATCCGGACGCACCCCGACGCGCCCCATGCTTCGACGAACGTCGTCCTCACGCCCGCCGAAGCGCGCGTGCTCAAACAGTTGCCCTCTCCGCAGACCACTCAGGAGATTGCGCATGCTCTGGCGCTGTCGGTCAACACCATCAAGACACATCTCCGAGGCGTATACGGAAAACTGGGAGTGTCGTCGCGGGGAGATGCCATCACAGCCGCTCGGCTGACCGGTCTGCTGTAGTACAGCCGTACCGGTCAGCCCGAGAGGCCTGACAGAAGTTCAGCGATCGGGGTCCCACGTCGACACGGCCCAGATCACGACGATGTCCAAGGCGATGATCAGGATCGACCACATCGGGTAATGCGGCAGCCACAAGAAATTGGCGATGATCGACAGGCAGGCAAGTACGACCGCCGCGAAGCGTGCCCATGTGGCCCCCGACATCAGCGCAAACGCGGTGATCACCACGAGAATGCCGACGATCAGATGGATCCAGCCCCACGCCGTCGTATTCAACTCGAATATGTACTCTGCGCCGACCACGAACAGTTCGTCGGTGGCGATAGCAGAGATCCCCTGCAGGATCGATACCACACCGACTACGAGCAGGATGAGCGCAGCCGCGATCGACGTACCGGCCGCAAAACCTTGTTTGACGCCTCCATCGGAAGACATAGTCATTCCCTTCGTGTGTGATTCGGACCTGAGCACAGTCCGCCACATTCCATTGCACGCGGTCGCCCGGCAATCTCGCATCGCCCGCGACAGGTGATCTCTAGAAGTTCACCACCTACGGGTGAAGCGCAGCCCCCGCCGTGCGCGACATTGTGGGGTGCACCACGAGAGGAGCGGCGATGCAGCCAGATTCGTGGCCGAAGGGCGTGCGATATTCGTTCACCGTCGCCGGCACGCTGTCCGAACGCACACTCGCTGCGTTTCCGGAACTGCACGTGTCCGACATTCCCGGTGCATACACCATGCTCTACGGCTCGATCGCGAGTCCGACCGAGTTACGTGGGGTACTGGCGCGATTCGATGCATTGGGTATCACCCTCATCGAAATGAGCCGACTTCCCGACTGATCGAGAGAGGATTCACTGAATGTCCCAGTACAACCCGGACCCTGCGACGAACGCGGTGGACGCAAAGAAGTTGTGGTCGGGTGGCCTCGCTACCGCCGTCGTTGCAGCTCTCGCGGCTGTCGTAGGACTACTCGTCATCCGTGAACTGCTCGACGTCCCGGTGATCACGCCGGAAATGTTGTTCGGTCGATCCCAGGCCGCCAACCTCGCGGTGTTCGCCGCCATCGCGGCACTGGTCGCGGCCGGCCTACTCCACCTGCTCCTGGTGTCGACACCTCGTGCCACGAGCTTCTTCTCGTGGATCTGCACTCTCGCCACCGTCGCCGTAGCCTGTGGCCCTTCATGTTCGACGCAACCTTGGCCTCGAAGGTGTGCAGCGCCGTGCTCTACCTCTCGTCGGTACAGCAATCGTGTCGCTCCTGTCGGGTGTCGCACGATCGGCAGCGATTCCCCGGCCTATCGGCCGATGAGCCGCAAAGGCAAATCACCTGCAATAGGTGATGACGCTGCACGGAGTCGGCAGCACGATCGATACATGACGCAATATCAGGACGCCACAACCACTGTGTCGAACAAGAATTCGGAAGCACAACGAACCCTTCCGTTCTCGGATACTCAGGACTTCTCCGACGCCGAGCGCGGGTTCATCGCCTCCCTCGAGCCCGGGGTGGTCAAGGATGCGTCGGGGAACACCGTGTGGGACAGCGATGCCTTCGCGTTCCTCGAAGGAGAGTGCCCGCCCACGGTCAACCCGAGTCTGTGGCGCCAGTCGAGGCTCTGCGCGATGCAGGGGCTCTACGAGGTCACCGAGGGTATCTACCAGGTTCGCGGACTCGATCTGTCGAACATGACCATCGTCGAAGGTGACACCGGCGTCATCATCATCGATCCGCTCATCTCCACCGAAACCGCCGCCGCAGGGCTGGGCCTGTACCGCGCGAACCGAGGAGAGCGTCCTGTCACCGGCGTGATCTACTCGCACTGCCACATCGATCATTTCGGTGGTGTCAAAGGTGTCACCACCGAAGAAGATGTCGAGGCGGGACGCTGCCCCGTGGTGGCCCCCGTCGGGTTCGTCGAACATGCGGTCGCCGAAAACGTGTACGCGGGTACCGCAATGGCGCGGAGGTCCGCGTACATGTACGGGGCAGCGCTCCCGCGTGGCGCTCAGGGTCCATCGGCGCAGGCCTCGGACCCACGAACTCCACCGGCACGCCGACGCTCATTCCCCCGACCGTCCACATCGATCACACCGGACAATCCGAAGTGATCGATGGGGTGCGCGTCGAATTCCAACTCACGCCGGGCACCGAGCTCCCGCAGAGATGAACTTCTACTTCCCCGACAAGCGTGCATTGTGCATGGCCGAGAATGCGACCCATACGCTGCACAACCTCCTGACTCTGCGCGGCGCGCTGGTCCGCGACCCGCACGTGTGGTCGAAGTACCTGACCGAGTCGATCAACCGCTACGCATCGCGCACCGATGTGCTGTTCGCGTCGCACCATTGGCCGACGTGGGACACCGAGCGCATCACGGCCTTCCTGTCGGTTCAGCGCGACCTCTACGGCTACCTCCACGATCAGACGCTCCGGGCCATGAACAAGGGGTCCGTGGGCATCGAGATCGCCGAGGACATCGATCTGCCTCCGGCGATCGAGACAGCCTGGCACACGCACGGCTATTACGGCTCCGTCAGTCACAACGTCAAGGCCATCTATCAGCGCTACATGGGTTGGTTCAACGGAAATCCGGCGAATCTGTGGGAGCATCCGCCGGTCGCGTCCGCGAAGAGACATGTCGAGTTCATGGGCGGTGCAAAGGAAGTCATCGCCAAAGCACGCCGTTCGTACGATGAGGGTGATTTCCGCTGGGTGGCGCAAGTACTGAACTACGTCATCTTCGCCGACCCCGACAACGCCGAGGCGAAGGCACTGCAGGCCGACACCCTCGAGCAGCTCGGCTACGGTTCCGAGAACGGAACCTGGAGGAACTTCTTCCTGATGGGCGCGTACGAACTCCGCAACGGAGGCATCGGCACGCCGTTGTCGACGGCGTCCCCCGACATCGCCGGCGCGCTCACCGTCGATCAGTCTTCGACGCCCTCGCGTTGAGGGTCGACGGCCCCCGGGCGTGGGATGCGCAGATCACCATCGACTGGCGAGTGAGCGATCAATCGATCACCCATCGAGCCCAATTGCGAAACGGGCTGCTCGTCCACTTCGATCTTGGCGACGCCGATCTCCCGGCGGCGGACGCACCTTCACACTCACGAATCGTGAACTGCACGAAGCCCTGATCGGGGGCGCGGATCTGAATGCCATGATCAAGGAAGGATCGGTCGAAGCAGACGGCGATGTCGCCGCATTGTCCGAACTTGTCGGATATCTCGATTCCCCCGACCCGGACTTCGCGATCGTGACACCGTAGAAATACCGGAGTGGCCCCTGACGAATCGTGCACTCAGTCAGGGGTCGCGCCACGTACTCACTGCTCGAAACGACTCGGCAGAGGCAACCCATGGAACTACTCATCCTCGGCGGCGACGGATTCTGCGGCTGGCCGACCGCTTTGCATCTCTCCGCACACGGGCACGCGGTCACAATCGTCGACAGCTTCGTGCGTCGACGCATCGACGATGAACTCGGGGTCCGGTCACTGACACCGATACGGCCACTGTCCGAGCGTCTCGAAGCATGGGAGAACGCGACCGGGAAGAGAATCGATTTCGTGGAACTCGATCTTGCCGAAGACTATTCGTCGTTCACGGAGCTCCTCGCGATGAAACGACCGGACACCGTGGTGCACTTCGCCGAACAGCGTGCGGCTCCGTACTCGATGAAGTCCTCGGCCCACAAGCGGTACACAATTCAGAACAACGTGGCCACCACCCATAATCTCCTCGCAGCTGTGGTCGAGGTGGGTCTGGATACCCATGTCGTGCATCTCGGAACCATGGGGGTCTACGGCTACGAATCGGTTCCGGTCGACCTGCCCGAGGGATATCTGACCGTGTCCTACCCCGACCGCACGGGCCGAAAACACAGCCGGGAGATCCTCTACCCCACACAGCCCGGCAGCGTGTACCACCTGAGTAAATCGTTGGATCAGTTGCTGTTCCAGTTCTACGCGAACAACGACGGTGTGCGTATCACCGATCTCCACCAGGGAATCGTATGGGGCACGCAGACCGACGAGACCGAACTCGACCCACGGCTCATCAACAGATTCGATTACGACGGAGACTACGGAACGGTCCTCAACCGTTTCCTGGTCGAGGCCGCGATCGGCTATCCGTTGACCGTCCACGGAACCGGTGCCAGACCCGGGCCTTCATCAACATCCGCGACACCGTGCGATGTATCCGGCTGGCGGTGGAATCGGGTGCGGAGGTGTCGGGGCGGGTACGCGTGATGAACCAGGTGACCGAAACCCACCGGGTGTCCGATCTGGCACACCTCGTCGCCGACCTCCTCGGCTCTGAAGTCGGGTCCGTGTCCAATCCACGCAAGGAAGCCGACGCAAACCAGCTCCAGGTACGAAACGACCAGCTCGTGAGCCTCGGGCTGAGACCGATCAAACTGGCGACGGGCCTGTTGACGGAGTCCGTCGATATCGCGCAGAAGTACTCGGATCGCATCGAGAGAGATCGCATCCCGTGCACGTCCTTCTGGAACCGGAATCGACAGGCCGCCGCCGGGGAGCCAGCGCATCGCTGACGACACAGGACTACCGCCTCCGAGAGAGACCGTGCGCCGAAACCATCACATCGTCGATCTCGCCCGCTTGGAACAGGAAACGACGGGTGCGAGAGCGACGTGGTCGCACATCCTCGTCATGACGCGGACGAGAATGAACTTTCGGGCCGCAACAAGAGTTCGTGGGGATTAGAGTAGGCACAATAGCACTGGATTCGGATCTGTTGATGGCGAGATTCGAGATCGCGCGACGGTATACAGACGGCGTCGCCCACCAAAGCCGCATACCCGCCGAGCCTTCTGGAACGAGCGCCGTAGGTCCGCCGGCGAGGGGCGGGATTGTTGAGCGACGATGAGCACCACGAGGGCACACCGGCCGCGGACCGGCCGACTCCCGATCGGCCGATAAGGACGACTCGGAGAAATCGGAGTACTTCACTGGCGAGAAGGGGCGTACGGTTCCGAAGGCGGCGTGGTGGGTGCTAGGAGTGGCTTTGGTGATCCTACTGGCATTCTTCCTGGTCAGGCCGGCGTGGTTCACCAGAGACGCGGACGACCACAGTTTGCAGGTGCCTGCAGATCGCCACTTCGTCAAGACCCTCGCCGGATCCGGTCATGCCGACGGCGTGTGGCTGACCGACAATTCGCCCTCGACCAGTTATCTCGTGACGCTGCCCGCCGACTCGGGGCGCAGCCAGACACGTCTCCACCTCGCTGGTACCTCCCAAATTCCTGATAACAGCACCGTGTTCCTGTCGGTGTCGATGGACGGACAGCAGGTGTTCAACAACAAACTCGCCCCTGGCGACACCGAGATCGAGACCTACATCGATGTACCCGAACAGATCGCGGCCGACGGCCAGGTTCGTGTTCAGATCCGCGCCGATGGCACCCGGCATGACGAGACCTGCACTCCGGATCATTCCGCCGGTCTGCAGATTCACCTCGATCCCGACTCGTTGGTCGAGGCTGCGCTCGACCAACCGATTCACACGGTGCGTGACGCGGTAGTGTCATGGGACCGCAACGTGACCATCGCCCTGATCGATCAGGCGTCGAATGGCTCACTGCTGCCGCGCAAATGGGTATCGCGCTCACCCGGGCAGGCCACGAGGTCACCTTCGCGTCGGACGTGCCCGAATCGGATGGACGCAGCACCATCCTGGTCGGTCCGGACGGCGCACTGAGTGAGGAGGGGTGGGCAGGGCCGGATGACGCGGCCGAAGGAATTGTCGTCGGCCGGCTCTCCGACTCTCCAGTATTGGGTGTCACAACGCCGGACGGCGGGCAGATCTCGCGTTATCTCACAAGTCCCGCTGTCACAACCGCCGATGGCTCGGTTGCAGATCGTACAGCGATATCGACTCCACCTCTCGGGGGCGATCGGGTGCCCCTCGAAGCTCTGGGTGCCGATACGTCTGTCGAGCAGATCACCGAAACCCGTCGCTGGAGGGTCGGTTACTCCCTCGCGGACCTACCGGAAGGCCGTTTGCCGCAGTCGGTTTCCGCCAACTTTCAGCTCCCTGCTTCGCCCGACGATCTGAGATGGATTCTCAATGTCGACCTCAACGGAACTCTGGTCGCCAGTCGAAACCTCAATGACACCGCGGGAAGGGCGACTGTTCCGCTGCCGCCGGAGCGCGAACTGCTCGAGAACACGCTGACGCTCTCGATCGAACGCGACCGCGATCTCGGCGGCTGCGACGTGCGAGTGACCAGTTACCCCATCCAATTACAGACCGACTCCACCCTCGACCTGGGCACCGACCCCGGAATCGGCTTCACCGGAGTATCCCGGACCCTGGCACCCGGATTCGCCGTCTACCTTCCCGGCGAGTCCGGCGAGAATGTCGTCGAACAGCTCAACGCGATCATCCCCACGCTCACCGAGTTCACGCCCGCCGACGAGAATCCCGACTTCCGGTGGAACGAAGAGCCGGAAGCCGGTCAACCGTTCATTCTCGTCGGCAGGGCGCCCGACGTCAGTCCGCTCGTCGGCCTGACCGACAGTCGGATCGTCGCCGGCCCGGACAATGCCGCACTCGATATTCCGGCGTTCGACAATGGGCTCCTCGTCGAAACGGTGACCAGCGCCGGAGGGCCAGGGGGCGTGATGATCCAGTCTCGAGGCACTATCGGACAGACAGAACTGCCCGACTTCGGGCGCGAGACAGCGCAGGTGATCACTCCGCAAGGCAGCTTCACGATCAACGGCGACGGCACGGTGGGGACCGAAATGCCACCGCGGGAGGATCTCCCACGATGACCCATGTGTCGGAGGACCGACCGCCGACCGGGGACAGTGACCACACGGCCATTGCGGATCATTTTCGATCGGTCGACAGCGCACCGGCCGACTATGCGGTCAACAGACCTGCCAGCGGGACCAACGGATTCCTGATCGTCTTCGTGGGGATATCAATTCTCGTGATGTGCGTGCGTACCTTCCTGATCCACTCCGGACTCGCCTATGTTCCCCGCGATCTGGTGTTGTTCGCAGAAGGGCGAGGCAACGTCGAGTTCCCGCTGCGCATGTTCATCGCGCTGTTCTTCCTCACCTACGCTCTGTTCGCATATTCGAACAGGTGGCGTCGACTGTTCATCGGGGTGAGTCTGCTCGGGAAGTTCGCCGTGTTCTGCGTGGTTGTCGACACCCTCAGCGGTCTCCTGCACGCCGCCGACATCATCTCGATCTCGATGTTCGCCGGACAGATGCTCTCCGGGCTCGCGGCGCTGGCCATCTTCCCGCACACGCTGCTCCGGCAGGCACAGTTGCCCCCTCAAGGACCGGTACCTGAATCACCTGCTCGGATTCCGCTGTCCTCGTTCCTCAAACTCGCGTGTTGTCTGATCATCGCGATCGCGGGCGCAGTGCTGGCGATCCACGTCCTGTCCGGAGTGGTCGACGTTCTGAAGAACTGGGCGATCCTGGGTGGCATCGGCGCCGGAGTGTTCCTGATGCAGCAGATCCTCGCCTCCACTACGGCAGTACTGGGATTCCGCACGCTCAGGAAATCCCGCGAACTCCATTTCTCCCCACCGGCGGCCATTCTGGTGCCGGCACACAACGAAGCACACAGTATCGGCGCCACCATCTCCTCGGTCGACGAGGGAGCAGCGACCTACCCCGGGCGAATCCACTTGTACGTGGTCGACAACGCTTCGAGCGACACCACCCGCGAAGTCGCCGAGGAGGCCTGCGGGACTGCAGCCACATCACCGGCGAGGTGCTGGACTGTCCGACCCCGGGCAAGGCAATCGCCTTGAACATGGGTATCGACCGCATCCGTGAGGAATTCATCGTCCGCATCGATGCCGATACCGTGATCGGGCCCGGTTGCCTGGAACATGCGATGCGTCACTTCGCTGAACCCGACGTCGGTTGTGTCGGCGGGATCCCCATGCCCGCGGAAGAAAAGACCTGGATGGACAAGTGCCGTCTCATCGAAGTCTATATGCGTCACGGCTTCTTCCAGGTCTCGCTCGACGGATACGACGGGGTGATGGGAATCCCGGGAATGTTCGCCGTCTACCGGCGTAGCCGGCTTCTCGAGGTCGGCGGCATGGTTCAAGGCATGAACGGCGAAGACACCGACATCTGTATGCGCCTCACGGCAGCCGGATACCGTAGCGTCGCCGACCCGAACGCCGTGTACTACAGCGAGACCCCCGCCTCCTACGCTCACCTTCTCGAACAGCGCACACGCTGGTTCCGCAGCATCTATCACCTCACCGCCCGCAACCGAGCCATGCTGTTCGATCGGCAGACCATGGTCGGTACCTTCGTTCTCCCCTTCAACCTCGTCAATGCCGCCCGCCGCGCCATGCTGGCCCCGTTGCTTCTCTACTCCGTGGTGGCCGGAGTGGCCTTCCACTCCACGTTCACCTCGATGCGATGGCAACCCGTCGTCGCAACCCTGCTCGGTATGTCGATGATCATGACCGTCGTCGTCTGTCTCATCTGGCGGCCGGGGTCGGTGAAGTACATCCCGATGTATTTGGCCTTCCGTGTGCTGCGCAGCTATTTCACGCTCGGTTCGACGCTCAGTCTGATCTATCCGCCCATGCATCCCCGGATCCCACGCAACCTGAAGCCACTCCGCCGACACGTGCAGGCTCGATCCAGTACTCCGCCGAAGGAACCACAGTTTCGCGACAGTGCTTCACCTGGCTGAATAGCCACAGTGGTCGCAGAGCCATTCCTCCACTCGAGCCACGGTGTCCCGACAACAGGAGGAAGTACCCAACCTCATCCGAATCGGGTGATGCGCGAGCACAGACATCCGCGACAGGATCGAGCCCATGACGCAGCCAGTTTCTCTCGGACCTGTGGAAATGGTCGTCCTGTCGTTCCCCGGCACGCAGATCGACACGGCGGTGACAGCAGCATTCGCGGAAGTGATCGACGGCGCTACGCCACGATCCTCGACCTCATCTATCTGGCAAAGGATGCCGACGGCACCCTCACCCAGATCGAGATCGACGAACCACTCGCCGAAACCGGGCTCGACGGGATCACCGTCGATCCCCTCGGACTCGTCAGCGACGAAGATCTCGATGTCGTCCGCTCGTCGATGGAGCGGTACCTCGGCCGTCGTGATCGTGTACGAGGAGACGTGGGCCCGCAAGCTCGCCGGTGAAGTTCGCAGAGCCGGTGGCGAGGTCGAACTGCACGTTCAGGTTCCGCGCGATGCAGTCGAAGCGGCCCTGTCCGCGTCTTCAGAACAATAGCGGCACTCGCTGCATCCCAGAAAGAGGTATCCCCATGGTCTTCCGCAGAGGACGCGGCGGTCGTCCGGGTCTGCTCGGCACCGTCGCGCGCACCGCCGTCGTGGCGGGAACAGCCACCGCCACCTCCAACGCAGTCAACCGGCGTGGCCAGCAGCGCGCAGCCGAGAAGCAGGCCTACACCCAGCAGCAGGCTCCTCCCCCGCCCCAGGACTACCCGGCCCCTGCACCGACCCCGCCGCCTGTGTCATCCGACGATCTGGTCACGAAACTGAAGCAACTCGGTGAACTCCACACCACCGGTGTGCTGTCCGACGATGAGTTCGCGGCCGCCAAGAAGCAACTTCTCGGTTGAGATTCATCCGACAGAGGTGATCCGGGCAGCGTCGGATGTCTGATTGACTTGCCGCCATGGGCGCCACAATCGGAGAGATCCTTCCACTGGCCGTGGGTGTCGCGATTTCGCCGATACCCATCGTGGCCGTCATCCTGATGTTGTTGTCGCGCAATGCGAAAGCAACCAGTTCGGGGTTCGGGGTCGGTTGGACCGTCGGGATCCTCGCGGTCACCGGTATCGTGATCCTCCTCGCCGGCTCGATCACCCCGGGCGACGGTGGCGGATCGTCCACCGGCTGGGTCAAGGTGGTCCTCGGCCTTCTCCTGATAATCCTCGCCTTCAAGCAGTGGCAATCGCGGTCCGACACCACGACACCGAAGTGGATGCAGGCGATCGACGAGTTCACGTTCGTCAAGGCCGCCGGCCTCGGACTCCTGCTGTCTGCGGTGAATCCCAAGAACCTGCTCCTTGGCGTGTCGGCGGGTGTCGCCATCGGTACCGCCGGATTGTCCTCCGGTAACGCGGTAGTGGTGTGGCTGGTCTTCACTGTGCTCGCCGCCTGCTCGGTGCTGATTCCCGTCATCGGTTATGCAGTGGCGGCGGAGCGGTTGGCGGGCCCGCTCGACGCGACCAAGACATGGCTGCAGGCGAACAACCATATGGTGATGGCGATCGTGCTGCTGATCATGGGCGCGGTCGTCCTCGGCAAAGGCCTCGGCGGGCTGTAGTGAATCAGCAGACCACGACCCCCTGGCCCCTGTTCCGATCGCTGCAGGGCTACCGCAGATCGTGGATCCGCGCCGATGTGGTCGCAGGCCTGACAGTGTGGGCGGTACTCGTCCCCGAGGCACTGGCCTACGCGACGATCGCGGGAGTCCCCCCGGTGATCGGCCTCTATGCGGCGATACCCTCTCTGATTCTGTATGCGGCAGCGGGAAGTTCGAGACACCTCGTGGTCGGCCCGATGTCGGCCACAGCCGCGCTGTCCGCGGCGATAATCGCGCCGATCGCCGGTGCCGACGACGGCAAGTACCTGGCGCTGTCGGCGGGGCTCGCGATCGCCACAGGAATAGTCGGACTGATCGCCGGATTCGCCCGCCTCGGATTCATAGCGTCGTTCATCTCGGAACCGGTTCTCAAAGGTTTCATCGTCGGCCTCGCGTTGACGATCATCATCGGCCAAGTGCCGAAACTGTTCGGAATCGAGAAGACCGAAGGGAACTTCTTCGTCCATGCCTGGGGCATCATCCGAGGCCTCGGCGACACCGAGTGGCGCACACTGACGGTGGGAATCCTCTGCCTCGTGGTGGTCCTGGGTTTCAAACGATGGCTGCCACTCGTCCCCGGGGCGCTAGTCGCGGTGGCTGTCGGCATCCTTGCCGTGGCGATCTTCGGTCTCGACGACAAGGGTGTGGCCATCGTCGGGCACATCGATTCCGGTCTGCCGGCACTGGGGATACCCGATGGTCTCGGATTCCACGACTACGTAGACCTACTCGGGCCCGCCGTCGGAGTTCTGCTGATCGGTTTCGCCGAAGGCCTCGGTGCTGCGAAGACGTACGCGGTCAAGCACGGCTACACCGTCGATCCCAACCGCGAACTGCTGGGCCTCGGCGCCGCGAACCTCGGATCGGGCTTCAGCTCGGGCATGGTCGTCAACGGGAGTCTGTCCAAGACCGCGGTCAACGGTGGTGCGGGCGCCAAGACGCAGGTCAGCGGTCTCGTGGTCGCTGCCCTGACCGTTCTGACATTGCTGTTCCTCACCGGCTTGTTCGAGCAGTTGCCCGACGCAGCCCTTGCCGCGATCGTGATCGCCGCGGTCGTCGAACTGGTCGATTTCGCCGCGTTGCGCCGCTTGTATCGCGTGTGGACCAACCGACTCGGCAGCATCTACGGCCTCGCCGCGCGCGAGGATTTCACGGCGGCAATCGCAGCGATGCTGGGCGTGCTGCTCTTCGATACCCTCCCCGGCCTCGTCATCGGTATCGGGGTGTCGATGTTGCTTCTGCTGTATCGGTCGTCCCGACCGCACGTCGCGTCGCTGGTCCGTGAGGGCGACCGGTGGGTGGATGTCACGACGAGCCCGCCGGACGACCATGTCGCCGACAGGTCCGACGTTCTCGTGGTCCGGGTCGAGTCCGGTCTGTACTTCGCGAACTCCGACTACGTGCACCAGCAGATCGAGGCGCGCTGCACCGCGGAGACCCGGGTCGTCGTCCTGGATGCGGAGACGTCCCCGTTCATCGATGTCAGTGCCGCACAGATGCTCTTCGAACTACGCGACACGCTCGCGGACGGTGGGATCGCCCTGCGGATCGCCCGCGATATCGGTCAATTCGGTGACGTGCTGCGCCATTCCGATTCGGAGGTCACACCGATCGAGGTGTATCGGACCGTCCGGGCCGCCATCGCCGACGCAGACCCGGCTACCGACACGGACTGACCGGTACCGCGGGATCTCACCCTCGCCGTATGAAGACCCGATAGCGGGCGGCGCCATAGCGTCGAGTTCGACAGCATCACCACGTCACCGAATCGAGGAAACCCATGGCCGGAACCCTGACCGTATGGAAGTTCGATACCGAAACCGGCGCCGACACTGCCGTCGAGACATTGAAAGACCTGCAGCGTCAGGAACTCATCACCGTGCATGATGCCGCTGTGGTCAGTTGGGCCGAAGGCGCGAAGAAACCGAAGACACGACAGCTGAACAATCTCGCTGGGGTCGGGGCCCTGGGCGGTGCATTCTGGGGATTACTCTTCGGCATCCTGTTCTTCATCCCCCTCATCGGTGCTGCCATCGGTGCGGGTATCGGTGCACTGACGGGATCGCTGACGGACGTCGGAATCGACGACGACTTCATCAAGAACCTGAAGGACAAGATCACTCCTGCACGTCGGCACTGTTCGTCCTGACCTCCGACGCGACCCTCGACCGTGTTCATGAAGAGTTCGAGGGCCAGAAGGCCGAACTGATCTCGACGAACCTGTCGCATGAGCAGGAAGCCACCTTGCGCAGCGTGTTCGCCGAATAGCACAGCATCGACCAGGAGGAATCGGGATGGGATCGCGATACACGCCGGTCAGCACCGAACCGGCGTCACCGCCCTGGACGATTCCTCGTGGACTGATAGTCCTCCTTGCCCTGGCAGCCACGGTCGTCGCGGTTGCCGGGGCAAGGGCACTGTCAGGTCTGCTCGCTCCGCTGTTCCTGGCGTTGATGCTCACCATCGCGGTGCAGCCGATCCAGACATGGGCCGCGCGGCGGGGGATTCCCGTGTGGGCAGGGATGCTGGCCGCCCTGGCAGCCGTGTACGCCATCCTGCTCGGTTTGATCGGCGCGCTCCTCCTGTCCGTTGCGCAACTTGCCACGGAACTCCCGCAGTACGCCGACAGTCTGAACAACCTGCTCGACGGAGTTCACGCGCAGTTGAACAATGCCGGCGTCGACGACGACCGTGTCGCCAGCACGCTGAGCAGTCTCGATCTCGGGAAACTCGTCGGATTGCTCGACGACCTGCTCGTCGGACTCCTCGGAGTCGTCTCGAACGTCGTCTTCATCATGGCTCTGCTGTTGTTCATGGCCATCGATGGCAGTACCATCGGCCGCCGCATGCGCATCGTCGACAGGATGCGCCCCGACATCGCCTATGCTCTTTCCACTTTCGTCGACGGAACACGGAAGTACCTGATCGTATCCACGGTCTTCGGTCTCATCGTCGCAGTGTTCGACGGTGCCGCGTTGTGGCTGCTGGGTGTTCCGCTACCGATTCTCTGGGCTCTGCTGTCGTTCATCACCAACTACATTCCGAACATCGGCTTCATCATCGGACTCGTTCCGCCCGCGATTCTCGCCCTGCTCGAAGGTGGACCGGTCCTCATGCTGTGGGTGATCGTCGTCTACAGCGTCATCAATTTCGTGATCCAGTCGATCATTCAACCGAAGTTCGTCGGTGACGCCGTCGGCTTGAGCGTCACGGTGACGTTTCTGTCGTTGGTGTTCTGGTCGTGGGTGTTAGGGGCACTCGGCGCACTACTGGCCGTTCCCATGACACTGCTCGTGAAGGCTCTACTCGTCGATATCGACCAGTCCACCCGTTGGGTCGACGCACTGATCGGTGATTCGTCCAGCGCACCCGAACCCGAACCCACTGCGTCCGGCATCGACACCGCCGACGATCCCGATGCGCCCGACGAAGCCGAGAAGCCCGGGAACCTCGACGATGCTGACGATTCTGCAGAAGGACAGAAGCATCACATCGAGGACCCGGGCTGATCGACACCGCGGTCACCGCGTCAGGATTTTGTCGACGCGAGCGCCTCGGCCACCTTCTCCGCCTGAGCGTTGCTTTCGAGCAACTGCCGCACCAGCCACAGGCCGAGCACCCGAGTGACCGCAGCAGCGAGATACACGGCCACGCCGATCAAGGTGACCGCCACGAATGCCAGACTCAACAGCTGGTACGACAGCAGGTCACGCGTGTCCGACAACGTCAGCGACGCAATGTAGATCACGAAGGCAGCGACAGCACCGACGATCATCAGCACCAGGCCGATGATCTGTCCCTTCGCTCCACCGGATCCGCACGGGCGGAATCGAGCCCCAGCCCGGCAACGTCCTTCTTGAACTGTTCACGCCGTTCGTCGACGAGAGTCATGGTCATCCTCCTAGATAACTGGTAGACAGTGCTTCTTCGATCTCCGCCGGATCACCGGTGCGAACCACTCGACCCTGCAGCATCAGTGCGGCACTGGTCGCGATGGGAAGCACTGCACGAGCGAACTGTTCCGCAACGAGTATCGAAATACCCTCCGCTGCAAGTTCACCCACGATGTCATAGATCTGCGAGACGATCCGAGGGGCCAGGCCCATCGACAGTTCGTCGAGCAGTAGCACGGTCGGGTTGGTTCCCAACGCACGCGACAGGGCAAGCATCTGCTGCTCACCGCCCGACATCGACCCAGCCAGCTGGGTTCGTCGCTCACCGAGAATCGGGAATCGGGAATAGGCGACCTCTTCGAGATCCGCCAGCGAGACGCCGGTGCCGGTGGCGATCCACAGGTTCTCCCGCACCGTCAGGTTGGGAAACACCCCTCGCCCCTCGGGAATCGAGCAGACTCCCATGCGCGCCAGCTCCGCCGCCGACACTCCGTTCACGACGCGACCGGCCAGTCGGAACTCCCCCGATGCCACCGGATGGATTCCGGAGCACACCTTCAGAGACGTGGTCTTGCCGCCGCCGTTGGGGCCGAGCAGCGCAACGACCGCGCCGGGCTCCAGCACCAGGTCGACGCCGTGCAGGACCTCGATCGATCCGTACGCCGCTCGTACATCTACGAGTTCGAGCAAGGGCTCGGTGCCACTTTCGAGCAAGGGCTCGGTGCTCATACCGCTTCCTCCTCGGTCCCGATGTACGCATTGATCACTGCCTGATCATTCTTGATCTCGTCCGGGAGTCCACTGGCGAGGATCGCACCGTAGTCGAGGACGTGGATCGTCGAGCAGATCTTCATCACCAGCGGAATGTCGTGTTCCACAAGACAGATCGCAAGTCCTTGATCGGCGAGATCGGTGAGCAGGGCAGCGAACTGCTCGGTCTCCTGCTCCGTTTGACCCGACGCCGGCTCGTCGAGCAGCAGGACCCGCGGGGACGTCATCAGTGCCCGCGCCACCTCCACCACACGAGCTCGCCCGGTGGGAATATCCGAAACGTCCTTGTCTGCAATGTCGGCCAGACCGGTGAGTTCGAGAAGCCGATCCGTCTCGGATTCCACATCGATTCGTGCGCGGGTGTTGGCGTTGTGGATGTCCCCTGCCACACGCAGGTTGTCCCGCACAGACAACGACACGAACAGCTCGAGCCGCTGAAATGTGCGGGCGAGACCTTGCCTGGCCCGCTTGTAGGGTGCGGCGGAGGTGACGTCGCGGCCGTCGAGGAACACCTTGCCGGCCGTCGGTTTCTGCAGTCCGGTGATGGTGTTGAACAATGTGGTCTTGCCGGCACCGTTCGGGCCGATCAGCCCGGTGACGGTTCCTTTCATGACCGCGATGCTCACATCCTTGACAGCCTTGTGACCACCGAATTGAACAGTGATGTCACGTGTTTCGAGGATCGGCGCATCAGGCATTCGTGACCAACTCCTTTTCGGCCCGCGCGGGAGGTGTCGACAGATAGTCGGCGATGCCGAGTTCACGGTCGATCTCGTCGCGCACCTGCGTGCTGTACGGCTCGTCGACACCCACACGTTCGAGGATCAGCGGCGCACGACGCTGCGCCTCTTCCGCTCCGAGGACCGCCTCGGGCATCAACCATTGCCCGACGACGGGGAGCATGAACACCGTCGCGATGGTGATCGAAGCGAACCACCAGTTGTCCAGCACGCCAACGAGGGCGAGGACATACGAGACCAGCACCACTGCCGCTCCGCCGACCAGTACCGGCTTCGCGTTCACCAGGGTGCGGTAGCCCTCGACCACCTGGTGAACACTGCCACTGGGGTTGAGTGCCACACCTATACCGATCAGCGCCGGGCTCACCGCAGCGACATTGCCCAGGAAGGTCCACATGTCGGCATGCCCTGGTTGCGCCGTCGCGAGATTCGCGAACGTGGTCATGATGACCGCGAACCCGATACCCGACATCAGACCGCCGAACAATGCGCCCGAGACGTAACCGATGCCCGCCACCACGGTGAGCATCAACAGCGACAGGCTCACCATGATCGAGAAACTCTCGTTCGACACCGATCCCATCGCGCTCGCCATGAAGAGTCCGCCGAGTCCGGCGATGCCGGACGACAGTGTGAACACACCGAGTTTGAGCCGGACAAGGCTCTGCCCGAGCATCGCGGACGCCGCAGGGCTGTCCTTCATCGCAGCCAGACGCCGGCCGTAGCCGCTGTTGCGCAGAGCGATGACACCCACACCGAGCACGGCGAAGACGACCGTCATGGTCATGAGGAACGTTGTCTCGTTGCGCAGATCGAGTGGTCCGATCTTCAGCGGCGGAATCGCAATGTTGCCGTCGGTGAAGAGGGAGAACTTGATACCGAAGAGTTCACGCTGGGTGGTGTCGCGCAGCACCATGTTCGACAGGAACACCCCGAACGCCATGGTTGCCAACGCCAGATACAGGCCGCGGAGCCGCAGTGCCGGCAGTGCGATGAGGCCGCCGATCACGGCTGCCGCAGCGACACCGAGCGCCACACCCCACAGATTCAAGTGGGCGGCGAGTCCGGCCCCGGATATCCCGAAGTGGAACGCGACGATGGTGGAGATCGCGCCGAACGACACGGGCGCCAGATTCATCTCTCCGGCGTACCCGGTGAGAAGGGTCAACGACAGTGCGATGATCGCGAACGTCATACCGATCGTCAACGTGGTGACCGCCGAGGTCACCATGAGCAACCGGACCGCGTAGACGATCACCACCAGCGCCACCGCCCACGCCACGGCCTTGCGCACCGACGGCACGTGGTAACGCTCCCGTGTGCGGGTCACCGCGCCGCGCAGGCGATCCTGCGGCAGCACGATCAGCACGACGAACAGCGCGATCATCGGCAGCGACACACGGAAGTTCGACGTCCAGTTCCATGAGGTCGGGAAGTACGCGAGCACATAGGTGGCCGCCAGACCCAGGAAGATCGCTCCCGCGAAGGTGCGCGGGATGCTACGCAACCGGCCGAACATCGCGGCGGCGAACGCGTCGATGACGAGCAGCGTCAGCATGTTCGCTTCGAGTGTGCCGCCGTTGATCGGGGTGATCAGGACGCCGGCCAGGACAGCGAGGGTCGATCCCATCACCCACGACAGCGCGGCGAGACGATCCGGATCGTGGCCGTTGAGCCGCAACAGGTCCGGGTCGTCGACGACGCCGCGCATCGCGACACCCGCGCGGGTGCGGGTGAACATGATGCGCAGGCCCACGGCGATGAGAATCGCGACAGCGATGCAGATCAGTTCGTGGTAGCGGATGCTGACACCCACGATCTCGATTCCGTTGCGGTCTCCGAAGAACATCGCCATTGTGCGCGGCTCTTCCGGATGCCAGAACCAGTGTGAGACAGCGACCATTCCGAGAAGGATCGAGACGGTGACGACGATTTTCGTCACCTCGGCCGTGTCGCGCATTCCGCGCATGATCACGGTGTAGAGGAACAGGCCCATCAGTGGGCCGAGAATGCCGAGGACGATCAGCAGTGCCACGGGGGTGGGCAGACCCCAGCCCACCTTGAACTGCCAGTAGGCGAAGGCACCGAGCATCGCCTGCGCGCCGTGCGCGAAGTTGAAGATGCCCGAGGTGTTGTAGGTGAGAACGAGGCCCGATGCTGCGATCGCGTATACCGATCCGAGCACCAACCCCAGAACGGTGAAGGTCAAGAAGGTGTCCATGCGAAAACCTCTGCTCGTCGGTGCCGGCGGCGCATACGCCGCCGGCACCGGTCGTCATCGGATCAGGACGCCGGCCTGATGATGTTGGGATTCAGGTACTTCGTGGCGATACGGTCGGGTCCGAGATCGGTTCCCCAGGTGCTCGGGTCGGTCGCGAACAGGTAGCGGTCGTCGCATTTGAAGGTGCCGGCTTCCGCGGGGAACGCCTGCGAGAACTCCGCACCATCGAGCGTGGCGACCAGGCCGCACTTCGCGGGCATATTGGCGCCCGGATCGGTCGCGGCGTGCAATCCGCCGCCGTCCCACTCGTGGATCTTCGACAGTTCGTCGATCATGCACTGCCGGGTCAGGTCCGAACCGCACTCCTGTGCGGCGGTCGCCCACAGCAGGAACGACGAGGTCGCCTGCATTCCGAGCAGTGCGGTCTTGCCGCCCTTCGCCGTGACCATGTCGACGTAGTCCTTCACCGCGGGAACGGTGTCGGCGTTCTCGATCATCTGGAAGGTCATGCCGGCGTGCAGGTTGTCGAGCAGACCGCCGTTCGCACTGTTCCACTCGCGTGCCGCGTCGCCGTACCAGGTGGCCTCACCCATGAAGATGGGGTCGATACCGACCTGGTCGAGGGCCTTGATCAGGTTGAATTCGGCCGGCACCGGCGACCTCGACGTCCACAGCCCCGTGGCGCCGCATTCCTTGAACTTCTCGGCGAACGGGACGTAGCTGGACTCACCCTCGTAGTTGAGGGTCACTCCACAATTCTTCAGATGGAAGCCCGCGGCCTCCGCGGTCGACCGGGTCTTCGTGGTCGACGTGATGATCGTCGGCATCGTGGAGTTGATGACGTCGAAGCCGTTCATCTTGTCGGGGTGCATCTCGGCGATCTGGAACCACTGAGACCCGTTGGCATAGTCGACGGGGAACGGAACGCCCTGAAAGGTCATCGGGCCGTTCGCCGCGTCCGGGGAGACGGTGAACGCAGGGACGGCCGCAAGGTTGCAGGCCACACGGGTCTGCTCGGACGTCTGGTCCATCGCGAAACCGTGCCCGACCAGCATGAACTCGGTACCGCAGGCGTTCTGCATGACGGCGTTCGCCTGTGTCATCGCGCCGTCGTAGTAGGTGCCCACGATCTGCCGGCCGTTGATACCGCCCTGCTCGTTGCACCAGTCGATCATCGCGGAAACGGCGTCGCCCATTTCCTTGTTCAGTCCCGGGCTCTTGACGTAGCCGCTGTCGTCGCCGAAACCGATGCGGATTTCCGAGTCGCTGACACCCTGATCGGTCGCGCCGGTGGCATCACCTGCGCCGCACGGAGAGTCGAGGGTTCCGAACTTCACACCGGTCGGTGCGGCGGCCGCTTCCGCGGCGGCAACCGGTGCCATCCCGGCAGCGGCGGGATCCGCACCTCGATCCGACGCACAGGCCGAGGTCACCGCCATGGTGGCAGCCAAACCGGCCACCAGTTTGGTGGCAGTACTTCGTTTCACGATGTGGAGCTCCTTACGTCTCGAGCGCGCGCCGAGAATGGCGAGGATCGGGACCTCGCGGCGGCATGTCGGTGCCGCGAAAGTAGCCAGCGTCACGCAACGGACATCCCGGACTCCCGGTGAGTGAGACTTGGCCGTGATGGGGACCACACGCCGTTCCCAGTCAGTGGTATCTCTCACCCCATACTGGAGGGAGAGCGTGAGATCGTTCCGCGGCATCGAGTGAAGTACTTCTTCTCCGCGACACCGAAGAAAGGCGATCGAAGTGACAGCACCCGCAGATGTCCAACAGATGCTGCAGAAGGTCGTTTCCCAGCTCACAGGTCCGGGCGGCCGTTTCGAGGTCGCTGTGGAGAACGTACGTGGAAACGCCATGCCGGTGATGACCAAACGCGACCGGCGTGTCGCCGACATCGTCGTCGCTTCGAAGGCGTGGGGCGACCGCGACTACATCGTCACCGCCGACCGACGGATCTCCTTCGCTCAGCACGCCGACGCGGTGGCAGCTCTCGCAACGACCCTGCGCGACGAATACGGCGTGGGCAAGGGCGACCGGGTCGCGATTCTTGCCGCCAACTCCCCGGAATGGATCATCACATTCTGGGCGACCCAGTGCCTCGGTGCGATCACGGTCGGGCTCAACTCGTGGTGGGTGCCCGCAGAAATCGCCTACGGCGTCGAGATGGTCGAGCCGAAGGTGATCGTCACGGACGCCAAGCGTGCAGCACTGCTCACCAAAGCGGAGGTGTCCGGGTTCGAGCAGCTCACGATGGAAGAGGACGTTCCGCGGATCGTGTCCGCGCGCCCGGTGCCGATCTCCCGGTCTCCGACGTGGACGAGGACGATCCCGCCGTCATCCTGTTCACCAGCGGCACCAGCGGACGTCCCAAGGGTGCGGTGCACTCGCAGCGGAACCTGCTCGCCGTCGTCGACTACCACCGATTCAACGACGCCATGATGTCTTCCATGTACGGACGCCCGTACGACGACGCAACCCCCAGCGACCTTCGCTATCTCTTGACGTCGCCGCTGTTCCACATTGCCAGCCTGCACAACCTCGTCGTACCCCGACTGGCCACCGGCAGCGCCATGGTCCTGACCGAGGGTGCGTTCAATGTCGACAAGGTGTTCACCTTGGTCGAGCGCGAGAAAGTCACCAACTGGGGCGCGGTCCCGACCATGGCCGCCCGCATGCTCGAGCACGAGGACACCGAGAAATACGACCTGACGTCGCTGAGCGCGTTCGCACTGGCGTCCGCACCGTCGTCGCCGGCATTCAAGAAGCGGCTGCAGGAGAAATTCCCGTTCGCCCAGCAGGCGCTCGTCGACAGTTACGGTCTGACCGAGTGCAGCACCGCGATCGCTGTAGCGACCGCACCCGAGATCGAGGCCTTCCCCGGCACGCTCGGCAGCCCGATCATCACGGTGAGCATGGAGATCCGCGACCCGTTCGGCGAGAAGGTCGATGACGGTGTCGAGGGCGAGATCTGCGTCCGCAGCCCGTTCGTGATGCTCGGCTACTGGAACAACGACGCTGCCACCGATGCTGCGATCACCTCCGACGGCTGGCTGCGTACCGGCGACTTCGGGACCCTCGAGAACGGCCGACTCCGGTTGACCGGCCGTCGCTCGGATCTGATTCTTCGCGGCGGCGAGAACGTGTACCCGACCGAGATCGAGCAGGCTCTCGACGAGCATCCCGAAGTCCAGGAGTGCGCGGTCATCGGTGTCGATCACGAGGACCTCGGGCAGGAGGTCGGCGCGGTCGTGGTGTTGGTGGCCGGAAGCGACGCCACCGAAGACGATCTGCGGGACTTCCTCCAGGAACGTCTCGCCTACTACAAGATCCCGAAGACCTGGAGGATCACGCAGGATCTCCTGCCGCGCAACGCGACCGGGAAGGTCATCCGTCGCGACCTCACCGTCTGACGATAGCCACAACCGAAAAAGGCAGGTACACACCTCCGGACGGTGTGTACCTGCCTTTTTCTGCGGCAAACACCCGGGTGCTCTACCCCAGCCCGAACAACGCAGCGGCGTTGTCGTGACACACTTCGCGTAGCCACGCGGAATCCGGCGCGAACCGCTCGATCGCGTCGAGTTGGTGGAGGTAGCCGTACGGGATGTTGGGGAAGTCGGTGCCGAGAAGGATCTTGGATCGGAGGGCGTCGAGCTGGGCAATGCCGCCTCGGGGAAAGGCATATCCGCTTCGACGAAGTCGGTGAACGCCATCGTGGTGTCGAGGTACACGCGCGGGTATTCGTCCGCGAGGTCGAGGAAGGCCTCGTACTCCGGCATCCCCATGTGGGCAATGATCACCGCCAGGTTCGGGTACCGGCGCATCAGTTCGGCCATCGGCTCGGGTCCGGTGTGCGTTCCGGGAGCGGGCCCCGACCCGCAGTGCACGACGATCGGTAGCCTTCGTCCTCGAGCAGTCCCCACACGTCCTTCAACTGCGGATCGAGTGGCGTGTAGTCGCCGACCTGGATGTGGGATTTGAACACGACCGCACCGGACGAGATCGCCTCGGCGACATAGGACGCCGCGCCCGGTTCGGGATAGAACGTCGCGGTGTGCAGGCAGTCCGGGGTACGGGACGCGAAATCGGCCGACCACGAATTGAGCCACGCCGCCATCTCCGGCCGATGCGGGTAGAGCATCGACGTGAAGTACCGGACACCGAACGCGCGCAGTCGCTCGACGCGCTCCTCCTCGGTGTGTCGGTAGGTGATGGGCCAGGTCCGTCCGACGAGCGGTCCTGCCGTGTCGAAGTACTCCCAGACCTTGTCCATCACGTTCTTCGGCATGAAATGCGTGTGGACATCGATGAGCTCATCGATGCCGTGCCGTTGACGGAACTGCGCAACCTGATCGATCTCGTTCACACTGCGACCGTACACATGGTGTATCGGAACAACCTTCGATGGAGGGGCCTGAACAGGCCGGGACCGGGTGCGGAAGCGATCCGCACCCGGTCCTGTCGTTCTGCGGAGCGCAGAGTCAGGCCTTTGCCGCTGCGGCCGCACTCTGAATCGCGAGCTTGTCGAGTCCTGCCGCATACAACCGTCTACCGAAGAACAGCGCCACGATTGCGAGCACGTACACCAGCGGGGTCAACTGCAGTGCGCCGACGAGGCCGAGACGGTCGGCGAGGATGCCGACGATGAACGGTCCGGTCGCCAGCCCCAGGATGTTGTTGGCGACGGTCAGCGACCCCAGGGCGGATGCGCGCACCGACTGGTGTGTCAGGCTGGCCACCATCGCTGCGGTCGGGCCGGATGAACCGGCAGAGAAGAAAGCGCCGATCGCGATGAGTGTCAATTGCGCCGGGCCGGGTTCCAACTGGAATGCGACCCCGAGAGAAGTCAGCGAAATAGCGCAGTATGCGATGGCACTGGACCACTTCGCCGACGGGTTGTTGCGGCTGACCCGGTCGGTGATGATCCCGCACACCACCATGCCGGTACCGATCAGCAGCACGAAGACCGAAGCGATCACGCCTGCCTGGTCCGGCGCCATGCCGTACTCGCGGTTGAAGAAGCTGGGCGTCCACGACAGCAGCACGGCAGCGGTGAACATCTGCAGGCCGCCACCGAGATACGCGCACCACACTGCAGGGTTGGTGAACAGGGTCGAGACGGAGACCCGCATCGGGGGCGCGTCCGGACGGGAGGGCGACGGAACGTCCTGCTCGACTGCGTGTGCGGCCAACCGGCGTTCGGTGACCACGATGCGGAACAACGCGACGAGGATGAGCCCGAGCACCGCCATCGCTGCGAACGACCATCGCCAACTCAGGTGCACTGCGATGACGCCGCCGAGAGAGACCCCGACGACCGAACCGAACGAACCGCCGGCCATGAACGCTCCGCTGAGTGCCGAATGCACCCGTGGAGCAAAGACACTGAGCACCAATGCGATTCCGACGCTGCCATATGCGGCCTCGCCGACGCCGACGAGGAAACGTGCCGCCAGCATCTGCTCGTAGTTGGCTGCCACCGCGCAGAACAGCGTCGCGATGCTCCAGATCACCGCCATCAGGACGAGGCTGCGAACCCGGCCCCAGCGGTCCGCGAGCAAGGATAGCGGGAAGGTCAGCAAACCCACCATCAGTGCGACGATGCTGGTCAGAGACGCGAGCTGTGAATCCGAGAGATCCCAATCGGCCTTCAGGAACGGGAAGACGGCGCTGAGCACCTGACGCGACATGTAGTCGGACAGCAGCAACGCGAAGGTCAGCGCAAAGACCACCCAGGGATACATGGGGCGGCGGCGGGGCCGAGCAGAGTCGATGCGATCGGATCCTGGTTCATCGGCCGGAGAGTCGGGGCCGAGTTCGACGGAGGTACCGATCGAGGCGGGAGGGTTTCCCATGAGAGCTCCTCGAGTGGGGGAAGGTGTCGTCAGGACGCTGCGTGACGCGCCTGATGTGCGTCGAGTTCCTCCTCGAGGATCGGAACGCCGAGATTGCAGGCATGGATTCCGAGGACGCTGACCATCTGCAGAACGGTGAGAATCTCGTCGCGAGAGACTCCGAGATCGAGCGCAGCACGGATGTGCCGCCGTACGCCGGGGGCGTACATGTGGGTAGCGGCAGCGTCGATCGCGATGCTGAGGAGTTCGACGAACTCCGGCGTGAAGATGCCCCGCTCGATCGGGGTGGCATTCATCGCCATGAACTGCTCGGTCCACTCCGGATCCCAGTCGGACAATTTGTCCCACAAAGGATTCCAATTGCCGTCCCGGCGCATGGCATCCAGGTCGGGGTGGGAATCGAATCGGGTTTCGTGGTCACACGGCACTCGTTTCACGCAAGGGTCGAAGTATGATGTGGCGTGAACGCCATTCCACGGAGAACGTGGTGTACATCACTTTAAACCCCGTCGATCGAGATTGATTACCCCGTCGGGACGTATTTCTTCACATTTCGGGACAGCTATTCGCCGGAGCGCCTGCGCCACTCACGAGGCTCATACCGAACTGCCGACTGAACCAACGGGAAAAGCTACTCGGTGCCGAGAACGACAGCATCTCGGAGATCTCTGTGAAGGTGTGCCGTCGGCTCGCCACCAACCGCCGGGCAAGTTCGGCACGAGTGGCGTCGACGACCCCGGAGAAGGTCTGTCCCGATTTGGCCAGGTGCCGGTGGACAGTGCGGCGATCCACACCGAGACTCTGAGCGACCTGCTCGACGGAGCATCGTCCGGTCGGAAGTAGCAGCTCGACGAGCTCACGTACCCGCTGCTCGAGGGTGGGAGCCTCCGGAGCTGCGAATTCGTCGAAGGCTTGTCGTACATAGCCGCGAAGCAACGGATCGGACAGGCGATTCGGCTGGTCCAGGTCATTCGCATACATGACGATCCCGGAGTAGTCACCGCCGAAGGTGAGGGGCGCATCGAAGATGCGACGGTGGGTACTGTCATCATCGGGGCGCTCGTGCTCGAAGGACACCGATACGGGGCGCCATCGATCTCCGAGCAGGTGCTGCAGTAGCTGGTAGATCACAGCGAGGGCGAGCTCCACCGACTGACGGACGGGCATCGGCTCGCCGGTCTCGACCCGGAGAACGACGGTCGCCAGCCCGCCACGTTCGATGATCTCGATGAACAACGCCTCATTGTAGGTGTGCTGATAGCGGATCAGCATCCGCAACGCACTCCGGGCATCCGGCTCCTCGCGAATACCATACTCAGGGGGCCGAGAGTGGACAGCCGTCGCCGTTCGGCAAGCCTGAGCCCGAAATCTTGCCGGCCGGTCGCCGCAGCCGAGAGTTCGAGCAGTCGCGCGATCGACGCGGCCGGCATCCAGCGATCCTGAAGTTCGAGCCCCGCCGGATCGAGATCTACGCTGCGCATCAACTGGACCGGGTCGACCGACAGCGAACGCCCCAGTTCGATGTAGCCGGTCAGCGACGCGTAGCGCGCCAGGGGCTTCGCCAGCGTCATCGTCGGATCCTTCCTTCGTTGCCGCCGCGTTCCCTGTCCCGAACGGGCAACAAATATGTCCCCTGCAGGTAAGTATGAACCATCCCTCCTGACTACCGTTGTGTTATCAGCGTCACATAACCCTTCCGAGGTGCAGGAATACCTACGACGCGGTGACACCGGACGCAGCGACATCAGAGGAGAGAACACATGGCACAGGCGATCCGCTTCCACGAAACCGGCGGCCCCGCGGTTCTGAGGTGGGAGTCCGTGGAGGTAGGCGAACCGGGCCCCGGCGAAGTCCGGATCCGGCACGAAGCGTGGGCCTCAACTTCGCCGACACCTACTTCCGCACCGGGATGTACCCGGCACCGCTCCCCGCAGGAATGGGCGTCGAAGCCGCCGGTGTCATCGAGGCGGTCGGCTCGGGTGTCACAGATTTCCGAGAAGGCGACCGTGTCACCTATACGGGCAGCCCGCTCGGCGCGTACAGCACCGAACGCGTGATGCCGGCCGAGCACTTGATCGCTCTGCCGGACGAGATCCCGTTCGACACTGCGGCCGCAATGACCATGCGTGGCCTGACGACGTCGTATCTCCTGCGTCGCATCCACCCCCTGGCAGCCGGGGACACCGTGCTCCTCCACGCCGCAGCCGGCGGCGTCGGACTGATCTTCTGCCAGTGGGCAAAGCACTTGGGATCAACGTCATCGGCACCGTATCCAGTGACGCGAAGGCCGAGGCTGCGCGAGCCCACGGCTGCAGCGAGGTCATCGTCTACACGCGAGAGAACGTCGCCGAGCGAGTCCGTGAGCTCACCGACGGCAAGGGCGTGCCGGTGGTGTTCGACAGCATCGGCGAGTCGACCTTTCAGTCGTCGATCGACTCACTCGCACACCGCGGCCTGCTGGTGGCGTTCGGTACTGCTTCCGGCCCGATCCCGCCGATCGATGCCATGGAGCTCGCCGTCAAGGGCTCACTGTTCGTCACCCGCCCTGCGCTCGCCGACTACATCGCCGACCCCGCCGAGCGCGCCGAACTGGCCGGCGAGCTGTTCGCGCACGTCGCAGCCGGACGCATCGAGATCGACATCAACCAGCGGTACAAGCTCGACGAAGCCGAACTCGCCCACCGTGACCTGGAATCAGGCATCAGCGTCGGTTCTTCGGTGTTCTCGGTCTGACCCACATCGACCATCGTCATCCACCCCTCGTCATGGACAGGAGGACAACCGTCATGACCACCACTGTCGACCGTGCGGACCCCCGCACCGATTCGCGCTCTCGGAGTCCGATGGACGCACGGCCGTCGACCGCGAGCATCGGTGCAGAACTTCACGACGTGGACCTGGCCGAGGTCTCTCGCGACGACCGGCTTTTCACCGAACTGAAAGCACTTCTGCTCGAACACAAGGTGCTGTACTTCCGCGATCAGCACATGAGCCGGGCCGAGCACGTCACGCTCGCGGAGCGCTTCGGCAGGCTCGAGGATCATCCGGTACTCGGCAGCGATCCGGAACATCCCGGCCTGGTCCGCATCTACAAGGACCTCGACAGTCCGCCCGAAGCATTCGAGAACTCCTATCACTGCGACGCCACCTGGCGAGAGATCCCACCGATGGGGTCCGTCCTGCGATGCGTCGAAGGTCCCGCTGTGGGCGGCGACACGATCTGGGTGAACATGGCGCTCGCCTACGAGCGACTACCCGAGCGTGTGAAAGAACAGATCGTCGGGCTGCGTGCACGACACAGCATCGAAGCGTCGTTCGGTGCGCGACTCCCGATCGAGAAGCGCCTCGAGCTGAAGGAGCGCTACCCCGACGCGGAGCACCCCGTCGTCCGCATTCATCCGGAAACGGGCGAGAAGATCCTCTTCGTCAACAGCTTCACGACACATTTCACGAATTTCCACACCGCAGACAATGTCCGATGCGGAGTCGACTACACCCCCGGGGCCGGCGAGTTGCTCCGCTACCTGCAGAGCCAGGCGACGATCCCCGAATATCAGGTGCGTTGGAGGTGGACACCGAACAGCGTCGCGATCTGGGACAACAGGTGCACGCAGCACTACGCGGTCCAGGACTACTGGCCCGCCGTCCGCAAGATGGAACGCGCCGGAATCATCGGCGACCGGCCCTACTGATCACACCGATCCTCTTTCAGCCCAAGACTTCCCCACTCGATCCACAGGAGGCTTCCATGCATTTCCACGACGACGCTCTCTTCCCCGAATGCCAGGAAAAACTGGTCATCACCTGCGCGCCGTACGGCCCCGAATGGGAACCGGACGATTTCCGCGAAGACCTGCCGCTGACGATGGAAGAACACATCCAGAAGGCAGTGGACTGCTACGAAGCCGGCGCAACCGTGCTGCACATCCACGTCCGGGAACTCGACGGCAAGGGCTCCAAGCGCCTGTCGAAATTCAACGAACTCCTCGCCGGACTGCGCGAGGCCGTGCCTGACATGATCCTGCAGGTGGGCGGGTCCATCTCGTTTGCCCCGGAAGGCGAAGGCGCAGATGCGAAATGGCTCTCGGACGACGTGCGGCACATGCTTGCCGAGCTCGATCCGAAACCGGATCAGGTGACCATCGCGATCAACACCAGCCAGATGAACATCATGGAGCTGATGACCGCCGACGACATCGCCGGCACCTCGATGGAACGTCCGGAACTTGCGGCCACGTACCGAGAGATGACCGTTCCTGCCGGACCGGAGTGGGTGGAGGAGCACCTACGCCGCCTTCAGGCCGCCGGAATCCAGCCGCACTTCCAGCTCTCGTCCATCCCGCAGCTCGAGACCGTCGAACGTCTCATCCGTCGCGGGGTCTATACCGGACCTCTCAACCTGACCTGGGTGGGTATCGGGGGCGGCTTCGACGGCCCGAACCCCTACAACATCATGAACTTCATCCAGCGTGTTCCCGACGGTGCGTGCCTGACCCTCGAGACCCTGATGCGCTCGGTCCTTCCGGTCAACACCATGGCCACGGCGATGGGCCTGCACAACCGTTGCGGCAACGAAGACACCATCTGGGGTCGCAAGGGCGAGAAGATGACGTCGGTCCAACAGATCCAGCAGCTGGTCCGTATCGCCGGCGAACTCGGCCGCGAGGTCGCGACCGGTAAGGAAGCCCGCGACATCTACAAGATCGGCGAAACCTACCGCGACGCCGACGAAACCCTCGCCAAGCTCGGCTACGCACCGAATCGTCGTCCCGGACAGGTCGGCTTCACCCAGCACGCCTGACCTACCACCGCGACCGGGCCCGCCGTGATCGACGGGCCCGGTCTCGTCGACAAATGCTGTGGAACAACAGATTTGGGTGATCAATGTACAACAATACCGAACCGACCGTGGTCATCGTCCCCGGTCTACGCGACCACGTCGCCGACCACTGGCAGACCCTGCTCGCCGATCGCCTCGACCGGGTGCGCACGGTGCCACCCCTCGAGCGCGACAAACTGAGCCTCACTGCCCGAGTCGCCGCTCTCGACACGGTCGTGGCCGAAGTCGACGGACCTGTGGTGCTCGTGGCACACAGCGCCGGTGTCCTGATCACCGCGCACTGGGCCCAGCAATCGACCAGGCCGATCCTCGGCGCACTGCTCGCGACACCGGCCGACCTGGAACGTCCGCTGCCCGAGGGATATCCCACGATGGATGATCTCACACAGGGAGGCTGGCTACCGATCCCCCGTCGCCGTCTTCCCTTCCGCAGCATCGTCGCGGCGAGCAGCAACGACCCGCTCGCAGAACAACGCCGGGTCGCGGGCATCGCCGAAATGTGGGGTAGCCGGTTCGTGGATCTCGGCGAGGTCGGACACCTCAACCCCGCGGCGGGATTCGGCGACTGGCCGAAGGCCGACGAGTTCCTGCATGAATTGATCGAATCCGCTTCGCGAACCACCGCCTGAGAGAGATCACACGATGCTCAACCTGTCCGTTGTCCTGGAAGATTCCGCCCGCAGATATCCGACTCGTGACGCGCTGGTGCTCGGCGACACTCGAATCAGCTATGCCGAACTGGACTCCCGCTCGAACCGGGTCGCCAACCTGCTGGTCGAGCGCGGCATCGAACCCGGCGACACCGTCGCCATGTCGTTCCCCAACATGCCGGAATTCCCGATCGTCTACTACGGCATCCTCAAGGCCGGTGCGGTCGTGGTGCCGTTGAACATCATGCTCAAGGGTCGCGAGATCGCCTACCATCTCGAAGATTCCGGAGCAAAGGCGTACTTCTGTTTCGAGGGCGGACCCGACCTGCCGATCGGTGAGTTCGGTCGGGCAGGGTTCGGATCGGCATCGCAGTGCAGCGACATGTTCGTCGCGGGCGGCGAACCCGGAACCGGCACCACCGACATACCGATCTCGAAGCTGCACTGGTGGGAGCTTCGGACGTGTTCTCGACGGTGGTACGCGCACCGCAGGACACCGCAGTCATCCTCTACACGAGCGGCACCACCGGAAAACCCAAAGGTGCGCAGCTCTCCCACTCCAACATGGTGATGAATGCGGTCACCGCGAACCGACTGTTCGACAGCAACCCGATCCGCCACGACACCTATCTCGTGACGCTGCCCCTCTTCCACTCCTTCGGTCAGACCGTGACGATGAACGCGGGACTGTCGGTGGGCGGCACCCTGGTCCTGCTGCCACGATTCGAGCACGCGCCGCCCTGGCGCTGATGACGGACGAGGGCATCACTGTCTTCGCCGGCGTGCCGACGATGTACTGGGGTCTGCTCAGTGCACTGGACGAGAGTGTGGACGTCGACCGGATCGCCACGACGATGCGCCGCGCAATCTCGGGTGGGGCGGCGTTGCCCGTCGAAATCCTCACCCGATTCTCCGAGCGGTTCGGTGTTCGGATCCTCGAAGGTTACGGACTGTCCGAGACCTCACCACTCGCACTGTTCAGCGACCCGGAGCGCGAGCCCCGTCCCGGGTCGATCGGTGTCCCGGTGTGGGGTATCGAGGCACGTCTCGTCGACGCGGATTGGAACACGGTGACAGACCTCGACGTTGTCGGCGAGATCGCACTGCGCGGACACAACGTCATGTCCGGCTATCTCGGCCGCCCCGAAGCGACCGCGGAGGCAATGCGCGACGGATGGCTGCGCACGGGAGACCTCGCCCGACGGGACGCCGACGGCTTCTATTACATCGTCGACCGTGCAAAGGACCTGATCGTGCGCGGCGGCTTCAACGTCTACCCGCGAGAGATCGAAGAAGTACTGATCACCCACCACGCGGTCTCGCTCGCGGCGGTGATCGGCGTACCTCATCAGACCCACGGCGAGGAGATCAAGGCGTTCGTCATCCTCGAACCGGGCGAGTATGTCGAGGAGGCCGAACTCATCGCGTGGTGTCGGGAGCAGATGGCGGGATACAAGTACCCGCGTTCGATCGAGTTCACCACGGTGCTGCCGATGACCGCGACGGGCAAGATCCTCAAGCGCGAACTCGTCACAAAGACCCCGGGATTGCAGGGCGCATCATACGTCCAGTGACTTACGCGCTGCCGATGGAACACCTGGTCAAGACCGAATCCGAAGCAAAGCTAGCGAAACTTCAGGGTTAGGTTATGCTAACCGTTTTATAAGGTGCCCTAAAGGGGTTGCCTAACCCTTTGCAAACGAGCAGCAAGGAAAATCGATGATCGCATCCCGCCTGTACCGAGGTGCCGTGCTCGGCACGTTGGCAGCTCTGGCCCTGACGGCATGTTCGAGCGACCCGGCCACCGAGCCACCGACGACACCGCCACCACAGTCACGGTCGAAGACAACTTCGGTACCCAGACGGTCACCGTGCCGCCGAAGTCCGTGGTCGCCACCGACAACAGCACGTTCGAGACGCTCGACACGTGGGGTGTTCCGCTCACCGCAGGCGCAGTCACGCTGATGCCGAACACGATCTCCTACACGGAAGACGAGAGCATCATCGACCTGGGTTCGCACCGCGAGCCCAACCTCGAAGCCGTCGTCGCCGTCGAACCGGACCTGATCATCAACGGCGGGCGGTACGGCCAGTACCGGGAGCAGTTCCAGGATCTTGCACCGGACGCCACCATCGTCGAGGTCGCCCCGCGCGACGAGGAGCCCTTCGATTCCGAGCTCAGGCGCGGCGTCACCGTCCTCGGCGAGATCTTCTCCAAGCAGGACGAGGCACAGACACTCGTCGACGCATTCGACGAGTCGATCGCCCGGGTCGAGGCCGCGTACTCCCCTGATCAGTCGGTGATGGGCATCATCGTCTCCGGTGGAGAGATCAACTACGCCGCCCCGAGCACCGGACGCACCATCGGCCCCATGTTCGACATCTTCGGCTTCACCCCCGCACTCGAAGTTGCCGAGGGAACCGACAACCACCAGGGCGACGACATCTCCGTCGAGGCCATCGCAGCATCCAACCCGGGCCTGATCATCGTCATGGACCGCGACGCCGCAACCTCCAGCAGCGGAGAAGCCGACTATGTTCCTGCCGCTAGCGTGATCGAAGGGTCCCCGGCGCTGCAGAACGTGACGGCGATCCAGGAGGGCAACATCATCTACCTGCCCGCCGACACCTACACCAACGAGAGCATCCAGACGTACACGGAGTTCTTCAACTCGCTCGCGGATCTGCTCGAGCAGAACGCTGCGCCGAGCGCAGCGAACAACTGACCCCGACACGGAGCGCAGCGCATAACTGCACTCACAGCGTCGACCGCCGTGGACTCGCCCGAGGCCGAGTCCACGGCCGGCGTGATTCACGAGCAGAGATCTGAAATGACCACGCAAGCCCCACCCGTCCGGACCCGCGACAAGCTCTTCGACTGGAAACTCCTGCTGGGTTTCCTCGGGGTAGGCGTTCTGCTGATCGCGTCCCTGTTCACCGGGGTGTTCGACATCTTCGGCGGCGACTTCGGCTGGGAGATGTTCAGCATCACCCGCATTCCCCGCACGATCGCCCTGGTCCTGGCCGGTGCGGCAATGTCGATGTCCGGCCTCGTCATGCAGCTGCTCACCCAGAACCGATTCGTCGAACCGACCACCACCGGCACGACCGAGTGGGCGGGGCTGGGTCTGTTGCTCGTCCTGATCGTCGCTCCCACCGCCGGCTCATGCCCCGGATGATCAGCGCGATCGTCGCTGCATTCGTCGGAACGATGATCTTCTTCCTTTTCCTTCGGCGGGTGCAACTGTCGTCATCGCTGATCGTTCCTATCGTCGGCATCATGCTCGGCGCCGTCGTCGGCTCCATCACGACATACATCGCTCTCGCCACCGACAAACTCCAGAGCCTGGGCATCTGGTTCGCCGGAAGCTTCACGTCGATCATCAAGGCCAGTACGAAGTCCTCTGGATCGTCGCGATCGTCGCGGTTGTGGTGTTCATCGTCGCCGACCGGCTCACCGTCGCCGGTCTCGGCGAGGACGTGGCCACCAACGTCGGCCTGAACTACAACCGCATCATTCTCTTGGGAACCGGCCTCATCGCTATCGCCACCGGAGTGGTGACAGTCGTGGTGGGTGCCCTCCCGTTCCTCGCTGATCGTCCCCAACATCGTCTCGATGTTCCGCGGCGACGACCTGCGCAGCAACCTTCCCTGGGTGTGTCTGCTAGGGATCGCCATCGTGACGATCTGCGACCTCATAGGCCGGACGATCATCATGCCGTTCGAGATCCCCGTGTCGCTCATCCTGGGTGTCGTGGGCTCGGTGGTTTTCATCGCCCTGATTCTCCGGAGCCGCCGCAATGTCTGACACAGCCGTCGAGTCGATCTCCACCACCGCGGTCAAGGCCGAGCACGCAGCTCCGGAGCATTCGCGACAACCCGCCAAGTACGTCGCTACTGGCTCCTCGTGGGGGTTCTCGCCCTTCTCTCGGTCGTGATCGCCGCGGGGATCGTGACCTGGAACAATCCTGTGCCATTCGGGACGGCAGGTACTGGCGGATCACGCAGATGCGCGCGACCAACCTCATCGTGATCGCGGTCGTCGTCGTGTGTCAGGCCGTCGCGACGGTGTCGTTCCAGTCCGCGACGAACAACCGCATCATCACGCCCTCGATCATGGGGTTCGAGCGCTCTACGTTGCACTCCAGACCGCCGCCGTCTTCTTCCTTGGTGCGGTGGGCGTGACAGCGCTCCAGGGGGTACCGCAGTTCGCCCTCATGGTCGTCCTGATGGTCGGCTTCTCGCTGATGCTCTACGGATGGCTACTGTCCGGCAAGTACGGGAACATGCAGGTGATGCTGCTCGTCGGCATCGTCCTGGGCGGCGGCCTCGGCTCCGTCGCCACCTTCATGCAGCGCATGCTGACCCCCAGTGAATTCGACATCCTCACCGCCAAACTGTTCGGGTCGGTGTCCAATGCGGATGCGTCCTACCTACCGCTCGCGATCCCGATGTGCATCGCGGCGGCAGGAACGCTGTGGTGGCGTTCCCGCAGACTCAACATCATCGCGCTGGGCAAGGACGTGACCACGAACCTCGGCCTCAACCATCGCCGCGAGATCATGTTCGTCCTGTTCTTGGTTTCGGTCCTCATGGCCACCACTACTGCACTCGTCGGCCCGCTGACATTCCTGGGATTCCTCGTGGCGACCCTGGCCTACCAGTTCGCGACGACGCACGATCACCGCTTCGTGTTCCCGGTCGCGATCCTGACCGGGTTCGTCATCCTCGGCGGTGCCTACTTCGTGTTGAAGAACATCTTCTACGCCGAGGGCGCCGTGTCCATCATCATCGAGGCCGTCGGTGGCACGGCCTTCCTGTACGTGATCCTCCGGAAGGCAGATTGTGATCGAGATCAAGGGACTCCGTAAGGAGTACAGCAGCACGGTCACGATCGGTGAGATCGACCTGACCATTCCTGCAGGCGGCATCACGGCCCTCGTCGGACCGAACGGCGCGGGCAAGTCGACGATGCTGACGATCGTGGGCCGGTTACTCGGCGCCGACGCAGGGACCATCGAGATCGCCGGCTACGACGTCTCGAGCACCAAGTCGAAGGACCTCGCGAAGATCGTCTCCATCCTCCGCCAGGAGAACCACTTCGTCACCCGATTGACGGTGCGGCAGCTCGTCGGCTTCGGGCGCTTCCCGCATTCGAAGGGCCGTCTCACTCCGAAGGACGAGGAGGCCATCAGCAGTGCCATCGAGTTCTTCGACCTCACCGACCTCGAGCACCGCTACCTGGACCAGCTCTCCGGTGGACAGCGCCAGCGCGCCTACGTCGCGATGGTGCTGTGCCAGGACACCGACTACATCCTGCTGGACGAACCGCTGAACAACCTGGACATGAAGCACTCCGTCCAGATGATGAAGCATCTTCACAAGGTGGCCGTCGAGCTGGGGCGCACAGTCGTCATCGTGCTCCACGACATCAACTTCGCCGGCCACTACGCCGACCGGATCTGCGCGATGAAGGACGGCAAAGTCGTGGAGTTCGGGACCGCCGAGGAAATCATGGTCGACGAGACCCTCACCCAGGTGTTCAACACACCTGTGACCTGCGTCGACGGACCGAACGGTCGTCTCGCCGTCTACTACTGAGCCGTCTACTTGATGACCGGTGCCGTTCACCGTCTCAGAACAGGGTCATTTCGGCGTCGGCGGCGGGCGCGGCCTTCTTGGGCTTGACCGCTGCGGGCGCGACCTTCGGGACCTCGATCGGACCCGGCCGGGCGGCGGCCTCGCGTGCCGCCTCACCGGCGAGCTTGTCGGCGACTTCGTTGAAGTGGTTGCCGACATGTCCGCGCACCCAGCGGAAGCGCACGGGCCCCGCACGCCCGGCGATCTCGCGGTCGATGTCGCGGACCAGGTCGAGATTCTTCACCGGGGCACCCGCTGCCGTCTTCCAGCCTTGCGCTTCCAGCCGGGCAGCCACTCGGACGCGCACTTGATGGCGTACTGGGAATCGGATTCGATGAGCAACGGGTCGGGGCCGGGATGAGCGCGGAGCGCTTCGAGCAGCGCCCGCAGCTCCGCGATCTGATTGGTACCGGAGCGATCACCACCCGATGCGCTGGGGCCTTCGTGATTGACCCACGCCCACCCGATGGCGCCACCGGGATTGCGCAAACAGGATCCGTCGGTGCTCACGATGATCATGCGGCGACCATAGCCTTTCCATCCGACACCGTCTAAACCCGAGTTCGTTCACGGGCGTACGGTGATTCGGTGCCCACGTCCACATCCGAAATGGACACCCGTATAAGAGTGCCACGGCCCGTCGACCTCGTGTCGACGCTTCGGCCTCTCCAGCGTGGCGCATGGGATCCGTGTCACCGCATCGACGGTGCCGCCGTATGGCGGGTGTCGCGGATGGAGTCCGGGCCGGTGACGTATCGGCTGACCCAGGACGGCCCGAACGGAGCACGCGCCCAACTGTGGGGGCCTGGTTCGGCAGAATTGCACGACCGGCTCCCCGCATTGCTCGGCGCACACGACGACCCTTCCGATTTCGCACCCGAGCATCCGGCGCTCGTCGAGGCCCACCGGCGATTCCCTGCGCTGCGGATCACACGTACCGGCCGTGTCCTCGAATCCCTCGTGCCCGCTGTACTCGAGCAGCGGGTGCACGGCGTCGCGGCGTTCGCATCG
>BBEG01000004.1 GCA_001312645.1 Rhodococcus sp. JCM 9791 | reverse complement strand
TGCGTCGCCGGCGGCCACGATCGCGTCGGCGGCGGCCGTCAGGGCTTCGTCCAGTTCCCGGCCTGGTGTCTTCGTATTCACCGAAGAAGGCGGGATCGGTTGCGGGCGGAGGGCTGGGGCGACGAACGTCCGGAACCGGTGCCGGGCTGCCTTCTCTGACCGGTCCGGGTACTCGGCGGCCAGGTACGTCTGCTCGATGATGAAATCGGTCATCTCGGCGATCGCTATGTCAGTGCGGACCAGGCCAGCCGCTTGACCTGCAGCAAGGACCGGAGCGTTGAGTTCCGAGGTGACCGAGTGGATGTCCTGATGGCGAACGGAGGCCGCGCGCTGGGCCATCAGGGCGACGATCACCGGGTCTCGTGGGAGTTCGCGAGTGGTGTACACCATGGCGTCTTCCATCTTCGCGAAGATGTTGCGCTGAGTCTCCATGATTTCCCGCACCCGAGCGATGTGCTGGCGGGAGCGAAGCAGGCCCACCTGAACGATCATCTCCGAGGAGCCGCCGAGCTGTCGAAATGCCGTGGCTCGTGAGACTCCGGCGCGCTCTGCGACCGAGGCCATCGAGACGGAGACTGTGCCTGCGTGCGCATCTCCTCGTCGGCGGCCCGCACCAGCCTTGCGCGCACACTGTCATCTTCGCTGGAGTGCTGGAGCAGGGAGGCCATAGAGCAACTCTATCGTGTCCCCTATGGCCCTGTACTGGGCTTTTCTGTCTTAAGAACCCAACTTGTATAAAGATGTGATCCAAGTCTCGACATTGAAGCTTTCACTTGCTACTATTGCCGCATCGAGTCTCATGGTTTGCGACAATTGCGTGGCAAAGTCTCGAATCGGATTCGTCACTCCACAGATTTCGCTCTTCATGCTGCTTCAGCCCCATGAAAGGAACGCGATGAAGATCAATGTCGACACCCATAAGTGCTCCGGCCACGCCCGCTGTTTCGACGCTGCCCCGGATGTGTTCGATCTCGACGACTCGGGCTACGCACTGCCCGTCACGCAGGGGTTCGATGAACTTCCGGGGGCGGTGCGAGCAGCGGTTGCTGCTTGCCCAGAGCGTGCGATCACCGTCGAATAACACACGCGTGGAAACAAGGATGACTACAGGACGTGCGCGACTGCGCATCGCGGTCGTGGGAGCCGGACCTGCGGGACTCTACACAGCGGACCAACTGACGTTCGGCAGCGAAAATGATGCCACAGTCGATCTTTTCGAGCGTCTTCCGGTTCCGTTCGGGCTCCTCCGGTATGGGGTGGCGCCGGACCATCCGACGATCAAGTCTTCGGCGACGACCTTTCAGGAGATCCTGGATCGACCGGCGGTGAAGCTCTACTGCAACGTCGAGATCGGCCGCGATCTCACCGTTGGCGAGCTGCGGGACTGGTATGACGCGGTTGTCTATGCCACCGGAGCCGATACGGACAGGCGGCTGGGCATCGGTGGGGAAGACCTACCTGGAAGTATCTCGGCGACCGAGTTCGTCAAGTGGTACAACGCCCATCCCGAAGCCGAATCCTGCGACCTGTCGCGGGTGCGTACCGCGGTGGTGATCGGGGCCGGCAACGTTGCCCTCGACGTCGCACGAATTCTGCTCAAGCGTCCGGAAAGTCTGCATGGCACCGACATCCCCACAGGCGTGATGAATGCCCTGGAGACCAGTGCAGTGACCGATGTGCACCTTGTGGCGCGCCGCGGCCCCGAGCACGCCAAGTTCACGACCAAGGAACTCCGCGAATTCAATGAGTTGCCCGGAGTCGATGTGCTGGTCGATGGTCGACAGGTTCCGGAGGCTGACCCGGACGGTATCAGCGCCGTCACCCGCCGGAATCTCGGTGTACTGCGAAGTTGGGCCCGTCTCGGCGCTACCGGAGCGCCCCGGCGGTTGCACTTTCACTTCGCCAGCCGCCCCACCCGAGTGGTGGGGGAGACAACTGTCCGTGCGGTCCACTTGGAGTCGACGGCGCAGTCGCTCGCTGCCGACCTCGTGGTTCGCGCGATCGGCTATCGATCGCGACCGTTACCCGGCGTACCGTACGACGAATCCACCGGCACGATTCCCCATCGCGACCACCGTGTGCAACGGAACGGCAGCGACAGTCCCGGTGAGTACGCTGTCGGATGGGCGAAGCGGGGGCCGTCGGGGACTCTCGGAACCAACCGCGGAGACGCCGCGGACACAGTTGAAGCCATTATCGCAGACAGACTTCCAAGTCATATTGAGATAGCCGGGCCCGCAGTGGATGACGTGCTGGCTCAACGGGGGATCTGCGTTCTGGACAAGGATTCGTGGGCTGGCATTCGTAAGGCCGAGGAAGAACTCGGTGCCGCATCCGGACGCGAGAGGGTGAAGATCGCCCGCTGGGATGAACTTGTTGCGGCCGGTCGGACGCCAGCGCTCTCGCGGTATCCGGACCGGTCGCACGTGTCGATATCTGTCTAGATCGAAAGGCGGGGTCATGCCCTACGTCATCACCGAAGCGTGCATCGACCTGATGGATCGGTCGTGCGTGCGCGAATGCCCGGTGGACTGTATCTACGAGGGCGAGCGTCAGTTGTACGTCAACCCGTTGGAGTGTATCGATTGTGGAGCGTGCGAGCTGCGTGCCCGCACGAAGCGATCCTGCACGAAGCGGATCTTTCGCCCGATCAAGAGGCCGCAACCATTCGGCAAACCGAGTTGTTCGACGTACTCGGAAAGCTTGGGGGCGCGCGCAGGTACGGGAAGCTCGGACATGACCATCCTGATGTCGCAACAATGCCTCAGCGTAAATGATGGCACCGCATCGATAGGTGGCGTTCGAAACTGGTATCTGTATCCGATTGGTGTTCAGTGTGTTTGGTATCGAATGAACCGTTGAACGGTCCGGGATGTGATCAGTGATGCCTACATTCACCCTGGATGTAGGTTCCAATCCGATGAAGGAGAAAGTCATGAGTGAAGCCGTTCGACTGGTCCGTGAATTCTGCGATCTCATGGAGACCAGAGATGCGGAGAAGCTCCGCTCCTTTCTGGCGGATGACGCGGTATATCAGAACGTCGGTATGCCGGCATCGTTCGGTGTCGATGATATCGTCACCAATCTTGCGGGACAGTTCGGTATGTTTCCGGACTCGTACGCTTATGAGACGATCAACATCGTCGGCGATGGCGACGTTGTCATGACGGAACGCCTTGACCTGATCGGCACTCCTTCGGGTGTGAAGGGAGTGCCGGTGATGGGTACATTCGTCCTTCGCGATGGCAAGATCATCCGCTGGACCGATTACTTCGACATCTCGTTGCCGAAGAAGCTGATGACCGGTGAAGACGTCGAGTCACTGATCCCCGCAAAGTACTGAGCTAGAACCTTCTCTCGAAAACGCGCCGGGATGAGGAAGCAGCGCTCGCACCGAAGAGATCTGCGCATCCAGCATGGCGAGTTATGCGCGCTCAGAAGACACCACTACACAAGGTAATTCAGAATGTTCGATTCTCAGGCATCTGGACCTCGTGACCCTAGCCGTAGTGAGCATGACTTGCGACCACCTCGCACACCCACGGAGAGAACCAATGAACGACAGACTCATCGGATTCATCGGCACCGGCCAGATCGGTGAGCCGATGGTCGAGCGACTACTGAGGGCCGGGCGTCGCGTCTCGGTGCTCGCCCGCCGACCGGAAGTTCGCGATCGGCTCGCTGCGGCCGGCGCTACGATGGTCAACCATCCGAGCGAACTGGCCGACGTCGATGTCCTCGCCGCGTGCCTGTTCGACGATGACCAGATCAGGGAAGTATGTGTACCGGTCGTCGAGCAACTTCGGCCCGGTGCCGTGTTCGTCTCGCACACCACTGGAAGTCCGAAATTCATTAGGTCCCTGGGTGTCTCTACTACTGCAGGGGGCGTTGGTGTCGTGGATGCATCATTCAGCGGTACCGCGGAGGGAATCAGGCGCGGGGAGCTCACCGTGATGCTCGGTGGGGACGACGACCATGTCTCTGTCGCCGCGCAGGTCGTCGGGGATTACGCCGACCGTATTCTGCGTACAGGCCCGCTCGGCAGTGCGTTGTCGGTGAAGCTGCTCAACAACGTGCTTTTCGCCGCGTGCACCCAACTGACTCTCACCGCAATCGACGCGGCGACGTCCCTGGGAATCGATGAAGACGATTTCCTCGGGGTCCTTGCCACCACCAGCGGAGGAAGCGCCGCGGCAGGTTACCTGGCTGCGGCGCCGATTCCGGCGGCCGAGTTTGCAAAGCACCTCCCACATTTTCTTGCCAAAGATGTTGCAGCGGCACACGCCGCTGCAGCCGACCTCGACCTCGACATCGACGATTTGGTGGCTGCCACCCGGCTCGGTCCGATGGAGCTGCACTCGCTGGATCCGGCCGGGGCGGTCATCGCGCAGCCGTGACAGGCCGCCGATCTCACTGCTTCAACCTCACCTCTCACCCCCTCGATAAAGGACACCTCATGGGACGTGTACAAGACAAAGTTGTCTTCATCACCGGAGCCGCCCGCGGTCAGGGCCGTTCGCACGCCGTTCGGCTCGCACACGAAGGTGCGAATATCATCGGCGTCGATATCTGCGAGGACGTCAAGACCAACGACTACGCCATGGCGACTCCCGAGGATCTCGCGGAGACGGTACGACTGGTCGAAGCCGCGGGCGGACGCATGATCAGTACGATCGCCGACGTTCGTGATCGGCAGGCGCTCCGGAAGGCAGTGGAGCAGGGAATCGCGGAGTTCGGCAGGCTCGACGGCGTGGTGGCCAATGCAGGAATCTGTCCACTCGGCTCAGATGATCCGCAGGCATTCATCGATGCATTCGCGGTGGACTTCAACGGTGTCGTCAACGCCATCGAGGCGGCACTTCCGCACGTCAGCGAAGGTGGCTCGATCGTCGCCACCGGCAGCTTGGCGGCAATGATGACCGCCACCGGCGAGAACCCTGCGTATGGCACCGGTGGGGCAGGTTACGGGCTGGCCAAGCGGATGGTCGCCTCATTCATCAACGATCTCGCTGTCGTATTGGGACCCAAGGGGATCAGAGCCAATGCAGTGCATCCGACGAACTGCAACACCAACATGTTGCACAGCGAGATCATGTACCGGCAGTTCCGTCCCGACCTCGAACACCCGAAGCGTGAGGACGCGGAACCGGGCTTCGCCACGATGAGCCCCATGAATGTCCCGTTCGTCGAACCCGAGGACATTTCGGAAATGGTGCTGTTCCTCCTGTCCGACGCATCACGTTACGTGAGCGGTATGCAGATGCGCGTCGACGCCGGGAGCTACGTCAAACTGCGCCCGCAGCCGCCGCAGTTCTGACCCTCTCCTCGACAACACACTTCGGAGTACACCGTGGCACAGACTATTTCCAAGCTCTACATCGACGGCGTCTGGGTCGACAGCGAGAGTAGAACAATCATCGACGTCGTCAATCCGGCGACCGAAGAGGTCATCGGACGAGTCCCGCAGGCCACCGTCGGCGAGGTGACCCGCGCGATCGAGGCAGCTCGGCGCGCCTTCGACGAGGGGCCGTGGCCGACCATGGCCCCGCACGAACGGGCGCAGGTGCTGGTGCGGATGGCCGACGCGATGGACAAGCGCCGCGCCGAGCTTGTCGATCTGAACATTGCCGAAGCGGGCTCGACCCGAGCGCTGGCCGAGTATCTGCAGGTCGGCATCCCGATCGCCCATCTGCGCGACATGGCCGAGCGCATCCTCCCGTCGTTCCAATTCCAGCGTGGTGTGTTGCCGACTATCGGGCAGGGCATCGGGCAGGGCGTCGTGGTCCGTGAGCCGGCGGGCGTGGCAGTACTCATCTCTGCGTACAACTTCCCGCTGTTCCTCAACATGATGAAGCTCGCTCCGGCGCTGGCGGCCGGTTGCACCGTAGTGCTCAAGCCTGCGCCGACCACGCCGCTCGAGGCGTTCGTCCTCGGCGAGATCGCCGAGGAGGCAGGACTTCCGGCCGGCGTACTCAATATCGTGACCGGAGATATCGACGCGGGGCATGAACTGACCACCAACCCGAAGGTCGATCTGGTGAGCTTCACCGGTTCCGACACCGTGGGCCGGCTGGTGTACGAGCAGGCCGCACCCAGCCTCAAGAAGGTAGTCCTCGAACTGGGTGGAAAGTCGGCGAACATCATCTGTGAGGACGCAGACCTGGCGAAGGTCGCCGAGTCCGTCGTAGGTAACTTGGTCACGCACGCCGGCCAGGGGTGTTCGCTGCTCATGCGCACGCTCGTGCACCGCTCCCGCTACGACGAGGTCGTCGCAGCGGTCACGGCTGGGCTTGCCAACATCAAGGTTGGTGACCCAGTGGAGCCGGGCACGATGATGGGGCCTCTCATCAGCGAAGCGCAGCGCAGCAAGGTCGAGGCACTTATCGCTACGGGTGTTGAGCAGGGCGCGAAGATAGCGTTCGGTGGCGGCCGTCCCGAGGGTGTGGACAAGGGTTTCTTCGTCGAACCCACGCTGTTCGTCGACGTCGACAACTCGATGGACATCGCTCAGAAGGAGTTCTTCGGACCGGTCGGCGTCATCATCCCGTTCGACGATGACGACCATGCAGTGCGTTTGGCCAACGACAGCGACTTCGGGCTTGCCGGCAGTGTGTTCTCTGCGGATCCCGTGCGGGCCTTCGGCATCGCGAAGCGTATCCGTGCCGGAATGGTCGGAATCAACGGAGGTGGCGGTGGCGTGACGCCGCACGTTCCGTTCGGTGGCTACAAACAGTCCGGCCTGGGAAGGGAGTGGGGCGAGGCAGGACTCGACGAATACCTGCAGACCAAGTCCATCACCTGGAGTGCCGCGCAAGGCTGACGCAGCCCCGAAGACCCTGAAATTCAATCCCGAGTACCCCGACGCCAGGAGCATCGTGACTCAGATCGAACCGGTCCGCAGTGGGCCCGCTCCGGGTACCTGCCCGGTGCACAACTTCAACTACACCGAGACCAAGCCTGCAGGGACGTGGCACGCCCGGTATGACGACCTGAGTTCCGAGTCTCCGGTGTACTGGAACCAATTCGGTCCCGGATTCTGGACGGTGGTGAGTCACGAGGGCATCCTCGAGGTTCTGCAGAATCCCGAGACGTTCTCCAACAGCGTGGTCACCGCGCTCGATCCCGACCCGCAGTACAAGTGGATCCCGGAGATGCTCGACGGCGCGGAACACCTGCAGTGGCGTCAGCAACTCGGGCCGCTGTTCTCGCCGAAAACTGTCGAACGGCTCGAGGAGAAAGTCCGGCAGCGCGCGATCGATCTGATCGACGAGATCGTCGCGCAGGGCACCGGGGAGTGCGATCTGATGGCTCAGTTCGCGCAGCGTTATCCCACGACGATCTTTCTCGAGCTCATGGGGATGCCGGTCGAGGAACTCGATCAGTTCATGGAGTGGGAACATGCGATCCTGCACACACCAGCCGGAGATCTCGAGACCACACAGCAGGTCAAGATCGGGGCTATGCAGGCCGTGATGGGACGCTTCGCCGAGATCATCGCTGAGCGGCGTGTCGATCCGCGCGACGATATCGTGAGCAAGGCCCTCGCCTTCGAGGTGGACGGCGAACCGGTATCGGATGCGGATCTGCTGTCGTTCTGCCTGCTGATGTTCATGGCGGGCCTGGACACGGTCGCGGTTACGCTCGGTTGGATCTTCCAGCATCTTGCGACTCACACGGAGGACCGTCAGCGTATCGTCGACGATCCGGAGGTCATCCCGACCGCAATCGAAGAGCTCCTTCGGGCCTACGCGATCGTCATCCCGGCGCGCAAGGTCATGAAGGACACGGAGATTCAGGGATGTCCGATGAAGGCCGGCGATATGGTCAACATCCCACTGGCGACTGCGACAAGGGACGAGGCCGCATTCGAGAATGCGAAGACGGTCGACATAGCGCGCACCCCGAACAATCACATCGCGTTCGGAGCAGGCCCACACCGGTGCCTCGGTTCGCACCTTGCCCGACGCGAACTGAAGATCGCGCTCGAAGAGTGGCACAAGCGAATCCCGGAGTATCGGCTGTCTCCGGATGTGGAGTTGATCGAGACCGGCGGTCAGCTCGGTCTGACTTCGCTGCCCCTCGAATGGGACCGGAACTGACGGAGATCGGACACTCATGACGTCGACGGCGGCCCGAGCCTTTCGCGGGCCGCCGTCGACGTCTTCGGGCTCCTCATAGTGGTCTTGAATGGCACGTGACAGTCGTCATAGTTGGTGTTAATATCTCCCATTGGAGCAAGTTATTGAACTTAGTGATCTGAGATGCCTTTCCTTTCCATAAGAACTGAACAACGCCTTCCCAGCCCCTCGTCACAGGAGGAAGCCATGCCGCTCCAAGACCACATGCATCTGATTTCTACCGACGACCATCTGATCGAACACCCGAAGCTCTGGTCGGATCGTTTGCCCAAGAAGTTTCTCGAGGCCGGCCCGAAGATCATCGAGAAGGAACTGCCGAAGTCGATCCACGTCGCGACGGCGGCAAAGCTCTCGAAGCAGGCACGAAGATCGCCGAGGTGTGGGAGTACGAGGGCCGCATCTATCCGTACATCGGCCTGAACGCAGTGGCGGGTAAGAAGCCCGAGGAGTTCGGTGCAGAGCCGACGCGCTACGAGGAGATGATCCCCGGCTGCTATGAGCCGAAGGCGCGTGTCCAGGACATGGATATCGACGGCGTGCAGGCTACCCTGTCGTTTCCGTCGTTTCCGCGGTTCGCCGGCACCGTCTTCCTCGAGGCCGATGACAAAGAACTCGCGTTGCTGAGCGTCCAGGCATGGAACGACTACGTCCTCGACGAGTGGTGTGCGTACGCACCGGATCGACTGATTCCGTTGACGATCCTGCCGCTGTGGTCGGTCGAGGAGTCGGTGAAGGAAATCTACCGCACCGCCGCGAAGGGATCGAGGGCGATCTCATTCGTCGAAAACCCGGTTCCGTTGGGATTGCCGTCGTTCCACACCAACCACTGGGACCCGGTATTCGCCGCCGCGGTGGACACCGGCCAGCCTCTGTGCGTGCATTTCGGTACCTCCGGTAAGGCCCCGATCACCGCACCGGAGGCGCCGATGGCCGTGATGACGGCTCTGTTCGGCTGCAATTCCATGTACGCCACGGCCGACCTGCTGTTCTCCCCGGTGTTCCACAACCACCCGAACCTGAAGTTCCTGCTGTCCGAGGGCGGCATCGGATGGGTTCCGTACATGCTCGAGCGCATGGACGGCGTCTGGGCGAAGCACCGTTTCTATCAGAACATCAATCAGACGGTGAAGCCGTCGGAGCTGTTTGCCAAGCACCTGTTCGGTTGCTTCATCGAAGACCAGTTCGGTCTCGACAATCGGCACGCGGTGGGCATCGGAAACATCACGTGGGAGGGCGATTACCCGCACTCCGACTCGAACTGGCCCAACAGCCGCAAGATTGTGCACGACCAGATGCTCAGTGTTCCGGACGAGGAAGTGCACCAGATCGTCGAGCTCAATGCTCGTGCTCTGCTCAACTTCCCCCGCACCAGCTGACACCCGCGGATCTGCGGCGAATTGCAGAAGGATTGCTCTCATGGAAGAACCCATCGAACAGCTTCCCTACGCAGACTGGGTCGACCAGGATCTGCTCACTCGTGAGCTGGCCGGCGCTCTCCTCGACGAGGAGATCGCCGCCGAACGCGAACGGCTTTCGCGGCTGGATCGCGGTGAATCCGGTGACGACATCGTCATGAGCCGTGCCGACATGGAGCGTCGGCTCGCCGCGATGCTGGCCGTCCGCGGCCGACACCAGGATTCTGTCGAGAAATAGCCGGGCATAGCACTGTTTCACGCGATCGGTCCCGTCGCTCCTGACGGGTGTGGCGGGACCGAACATCAATTGGAGGAACGTTGACCGAGATTGTCGACACTGGCAGACCCGTGCCTCAGCCGACACTGGCGAGTGCCGCGTTCTGGGCGTCGGGCGCGACGGGACACTTCGGATCGCACAATGCCGCACATGCTCGAAGCGAATGCACGAGCAGTCGGTGCTGTGTCCGCAGTGCCGTGGGCGCGACATCGGATTCGAACCGGTGTCGGGTCGCGGCGTGGTCGCGGGTGTCACGATCAATGCTCAGCAGTGGCTCCCGCATTTTCCGCCGCCGTATGTCGTGGCGATCGTCGCACTCGAGGAAGATCCCAGCGTACGTCTGACCACCAACATCGTCGGGTGCGAGCCGGCCGATGTGCAGGTCGGCTCGAAGGTCCGTGTCGTGTTCGAACAGGTCGCCGATGACGTGTGGCTCCCCCTGTTCGAGCCGGACCCGGACGCTGAGGGTGAGTTCGGGTCGCTGCCCGAGCCGGAGGACTACCGTGCTCGGTTGCGTCCGCCTGTTTCTTCCGACAAGTTCGAGGACCGAGTTGCGATCACCGGCGTAGGACAGTCGAAAATCGGACGTCGGCTCATGGTCGATCCTCTCTCGTTGACGGTCGACGCCTGCCTGGCTGCGGTCGAGGACGCCGGACTGACACTCGACGATATCGACGGACTATCCACCTACCCCGGTGGTCGTGAGGGTGGTATGTCCGAGGGCGGCATCATGCCGGTCGAACAGGCGCTGCAGATCCATCCGACGTGGGTCAACGGGGGCGGCGACCTGCCCGGACAGAACGGGTCGATCATCGCCGCGATGCTCGCGGTCGCGTCCGGACTGTGCCGGCACGTGTTGTGTTTCCGCACGGTGTGGGAATCCAGCCATTCTGAACTGATGAGGTCCGGCAAGTGGGCGTCCGGCACGGGGCGGGCAGCCGGAATGCTGGAATTTCGACATCCATTCGGAGCGATGTCGGCGGCCAACTGGATCGCGTGCCAGGCGTCGCACTATTTCCATCGCTACGGCGATGCGAAGGATGCTCTCGGAGCGATCGCGGTCAACACGCGCTCGAATGCGTCGGAGAACCCGGAAGCTGTCTACCGCGACCTGATCAGCATGGACGACTATCTCTCGGCCAGAATGGTTTCCACACCGTTCGGTCTCTACGACTGTGATGTACCCGTCGATGGTGCGGTCGCGGTGATCGTCTCCGCTGTCGATACCGTGAAAGACCTGCCGGGCAATCCGGTGTTCGTCGAAGCTGTCGGAACCCAGATCATGGAGCACCTGTCCTGGGATCAGGGCACGCTCACCCACCTGCCCCAGTCGCTCGGTCCGGCTGCGCACCTGTGGAGCCGTACGGACCTGCGGCCCGATGATGTCGATGTGGCGCTGCTGTACGACGGGTTCACCTTCAACGCCCTGTCCTGGCTGGAAAGCCTGGGCTTCTGCGAGTTCGGTGGTGCCCGCGATTTTATCGATGGTGGCCGCGGTATCGCGGTTGACGGGCGGCTTCCCGTGAATCCGCACGGCGGACAGTTGTCGGCCGGACGCACGCACGGGTACGGCTTCTTTCGGGAGGCCGTGTTGCAGCTCCGCGGGCAGGCGCCTGGACATCAGGTTGCCGATCCGCGTGTTGCGGTGGTCAGTGCCGGTGGTGGTGTGCCCTCCGGCGCGATCCTACTGCGTGCCGACTGACCGTACGAGCGAACCAGTCTTTCATCTTCTTCCCCTATCCAGTTTCAGGAGTTCGTAATGCATCGTCCCTTGGAAGGCATCCGCATTCTCGAGGTCGCACAGTTCACTTACGTCCCCGCGGCCGGTGCTGTGCTCGCGGACTGGGGCGCCGACATCATCAAGGTGGAGCACGCCGAAACCGGTGATGCCCAGCGTGGTTTGGTTCGGGTGCTCGGTCTCGATGCGAGCAAGAGTGGCTCGTCGTTTGCGCCGATCATGGAGGGCCCGAATCGGAGCAAGCGCAGTATCGGGATCGATCTTGCGAACCCCGAGGCGCGTCCCGTGCTCGAGGAGCTGATCCGTCGCAGTGATGTGTTCCTGACCAATTATCTGCCCAGTCCTCGTGCGAAGCTCGGGATCACCCTCGACGACGTCCGTGCGATCAACCCGGACATCATCTACGTGACGGGCAGCGGTTTCGGTAGCCAGGGACCGGATTCCGACAAGGTGCATACGACGCGACCGGGTTCTGGGCTCGTGGAGGAAGCGCCGAGGGTGTGATGGGGCCGGATGCGGACCGGATGGCGTTCATGCCTGCCGGCGCGTACGGCGACAACATCGGAGGCATGACCATCGCCGGCGGTATCGCCGCAGCAATCGCGGGACGCGAACGCACAGGCGAGCCGTCGGTGGTGGACGTGTCGTTGCTCGGTGTGGGTGCGTGGGTCACTCAGTTTACGGTGAACCTCGCGTTGTTCACCGGGCAAGCGCCGGTGCGGGACAACAAGGCCACTGCGGCGCCGGGTAATCCGTTGACGGGATCATACCGGACGTCGGACGGTCGGTGGTTGCAGTTCTCGATGCTTCAGCCACCCGCTTCTGGAATGAATTCGTGACCTTGATCGGTCTCGAGGAGTTGGTCGACGATCCGCGATTCGCGACGATGGAAGCGATCTTCGAACACAACGGGCAGATCTTCGAAATGTTCGCGGAGGCGATTGCCAAGCGTCCATATACCGAGTGGATCGAGACCCTCGGGTCGCTCAGTGGTCCGTGGGCGCCGGTGCAGAACGGCTTGGAGATCGGCCATGACGAGGCGTTGATTGCGAACGGTCGGATTGTCGATGTGGTTGATGCGGACGGTGAGGCACAGAAGTTGGTGGCGAATCCGGTGAAGTTCGACGATGCTCCGGTACAGATGACGCGTGCTCCGCAGTTTGCCGAGCACACCGACGATATTCTGCGTGAACTCGGTGTGGATGACGAAAAGCTCATCGAGTTGAAGATCGCCGGGGCCGTCACATAGCCGCTACGCCAACAGATATCGACTGCTTGGCCGAACGTAGGGCGGATCATCCGCAAGGGGATCTGCCCCTACCTCATGAAGCGCGAAGTGGGCGTGGCCTCTGTCATAGTGAGTGTTAAGATCCCCTATCAAACTGAGTAATCTAAGTGGTTGAATAACATTTTGTTGCGGTCCGCGTCGATCAACGTCCCCGTTCGAGAATGAGAGATTCCCGTGAAATCCCGACCAGTTCTGAGAACCGGAATTGTCGCTGTGGCGCTGTGTCTGTCCATGACCGCGTGCGGTGGCGGAAGTGCCACCGGCCCGTCTTCGGGCTCGAATTCCGCTGTGTCCGCTGCAGATGCCGACCCGGACGGCCACCTGCGCGTGGGCTTTACCGTACCGACTCCGGCACTCAATCCGCACAAAGTGACATCTCCAGCGGCGGCGTTCGCCTATCTGACTCCGGTTTACGACCGATTGACCCAGATGAAATCGGTGGATGGCAAGCTCGAGCTTGCACCGATGGTCGCGACTGACTGGGAGTTCTCCGCGGACGGGCGTGAAGTCGTCTTCACGCTCCGGGAAGGGGTCACGTTCTCCGATGGGGCGACGCTCGACGCAGCGGCGGTCAAAGCGACGCTCGACCACGCGAAGGATGCCCCTGGATCGACTGTCTCGTCATATTTTTCGATGATCGAATCGGTGGATGTCGTCGATCCGACACATGTCAGAGTGGTCACGAACCGTCCAGCTGCGGACCTGCCATATGTGTTGGCGGGCGTCGAGGCGTCGCTGATCAGTCCGCAGGCGTTGGACAACCAGGATCTGGACGTCAATCCGGTCGGGTCGGGACCGTATGTCGCGACGTCGATCAGGGTGGGTGACTCGGCGACGTACGAACGGCGCGAGGGGTATTGGGACTCGGACGCGCAGCTTTCGAAGACGATCACGATTCAAGGAATGACCGATGACAATGCGCGACTGAATGCGTTGCGGTCGGGCCAGATCGATCTCATGCTTACCAAGGTCGGCCAGTACGACCAGGCGTCGAACCTCGGGAGCGGCTTCGGATACTTCGCGTACCCGATCTCGCAGGTCTACACATTGAACGTCAACAACACTCGTCCGAATCTCGATCAGCAGGCAGTGCGGCAGGCATTGAACTTTGCGGTGGACCGCGAGGGCATCAACACTTCGCTCCTCGACGGCCAGTGCGCGCCGAATGCCCAGCCTCTGACTCCGCCGATGAACGGATTCCTCACGGATCCACCCATCGAGTACACCTACGATCCGGAAAAAGCGCGCACGCTGCTTGCCGATGCCGGGGTCGATAATCTGGTGGTCGAGGCCGTCGTGGGAGCGGGGCTGTCGCCACAGATCGAGATCGGTGAGGCCCTCAAGGCGCAGCTCGCCGACGTCGGTGTAACCCTTCAGGTGAGGCCGATGGAGATGGTCGAGGCCGTGGGAACATACCAGCGCGGCAATGCGGATGCCCAGATCCAGGTGCGTGTGCAGGACCCGAGTTCCTCCCAGGCTCTGGTGCGCAACTACGCCAATCCGGCTCTGTTCCCGGGCGAAACTCCTCCTGCATTCATCGATGCCATCGCGCCGGCATACGATCCTGCGACGTCCGAGAACGATGTGACCGGGGCAGTGGAGTCCGCGTCCGCCATCGTCACCGAAGAGGCCCTCGATGTGTTCATCTGCGGCGTCGCGACGCAGTACGCCTTCTCCGACAAGGTGATAGGTGTGGACTCGATGGGCGTCTCCCATTACATCGGCGTCATGGATCTGCGCTACGTGGGTGTCGCGAAGTAGGAGTAGGTCGATACGGCCGGGCGGGAGGACCCTGCACAGGGTGGTGAGGTCCCCCGGGTGCTGGCCTCGGTAAGCTGGTAGAGCCAGGAACGCGGCAGGCAGAGGAGGTGACATGGAGCTGCAGCAGCTGCGGTGCTTCGTTGCCGTCGCGGATCATGGGTCTTTCACGCGGGCGGCGCAGGCTCTGACATTGTCGCAGCCGACACTCTCCCAGTCGGTGAGCAAACTCGAAACCGAGTTCGGAACCGAACTCTTTCAGCGCACCTCCGCGGTGCCGCGCTCACCTCTGCCGGCGAGATCCTGTTGGAGTCGGTCCGCAAGGTGCTCGAATCGGTCGACCACACGCAGGCTGCTGTCGATGCGATTCACGGCCTGACGACCGGAACCCTGACGGTGGTGACGTTCAAGGCGTTCACGACGCAGGCGGCGGCCGCGATGTCGGTGTTCGCCGACAGGTTCCCTACGGTGACATTGCGGGTACTGTCTCCGCAGAACGATGACGGCGTCTTCCATGCGGTGGGTTCAGGTGAGGCCGACATCGGATTCGCGCGCGACATCGAACTTCTCGGCTCCGGACTGAAAATTCATCGGATCGCCATCGAAGAGAGTGTCGCGCTGGTGCCCAAGGGCAGCGTCCTCGGCGCGACTACGGAGCCGGTGACCATCGCGGAGCTCACGCGGTTGGGGATGATTGTCGGTCCGAATGGAAGCCTCGTACGTACGGCAGTCGAAAAGCTCTTCGCCGAAAAGGGTTTGATGTTCGATGTCGCGGCGGAGTGCGAGCACCACGAGACGAGTATCCAGCTTGTGCGGGGTGGGGTCGGTGCCTACCTCAGCACCCGTGGTGGTCTACCGCCCAACATCGACGACATGGTCACAGTGCGGCGCCTCGAACCGCACCGTGAATGGCCGATGGGGATCGTCCATCGCATCGAGAACCTGACTCCCGCCGCTGCGGCATTTACTTCGGTTGCGCTCGAGTACTTTTCGTAGAAGCACTGGCGATCACCGAAATCTGTAGGGTCAACTACCCAAGGTGGGTGGATCCTCGTCAGTGCTAGTAGACAAAGTCGTCATATCTATAGAAGTACCATCCATTTCGGGTTATGCTGTGACGCAGCTCATCGAAATGCTGCGCCCATGTGGAACCGGCGCAGCAGTTCCCCTCTCGAGCGAAACTTCAGGAGTGCACCGTCATGGTCACAGATGTCTCAACATCACCCCCACCGCCGAAAGTGCAGGACGATGTCCTGCAGATCGACCGATTGTCTGTCGAGTTTCATACGGACCGTGGCTGGACCAGGGTCGTCGACAATGTCTCGTTGAATGTTCCGATCGGCACGACGGTCGGCCTGGTGGGGGAGTCCGGATCGGGTAAGACCGTCACCTCGCTCGCGGCGATGGGACTGCTGCCGCCACGCGGAGCGCGGGTGACAGGTTCGGTCCGAGTCGCCGGACACGAGATGGTGGGACTACCCGAACGGGCGCTGTCCGATATCCGCGGCGCGGATGTGTCGATGGTTTTCCAGGAACCCCGCCGCAGCCTGTCCCCGGCCTTCACCGTGGGGGATCAGATCGCCGAAGTCGTCCGCCGACACGAAGGACTCTCCAAGAAGGCATCTTTCGCTCGCGCGATCGAATGCTCGACATCGTCGGGATCGACGACGCAGCGCGCCGCGCCCGCGCCTACCCGCACGAATTCTCCGGCGGCATGTGCCAGCGGGTGATGCTGGCGATCGCCATGGTGTGCAAACCGAAGCTGCTCATCGCCGACGAGCCGACCACCGCGCTCGACGTGACGGTCCAGAAGGAAATGCTGCGGCTGATGAAGGAGCTGCAGCACGAATTCGACGTCTCGATCCTGTTCATCACCCATGACCTTGGTGTGGTCGCCGAAATGTGCGATCGCGTGAACGTGATGTACGCAGGCCAGGTGGTCGAATCCACGACCCTCGAGGACTTGTTCGACGACCCGCGCCACCCGTACACCGAAGGCCTGCTCGCCGCGATACCCGATCCCCGCGCGAAAGGCGCACGGCTGTCCGCCATTCCCGGTGCTGTTCCGGCACCGTGGGATTGGCCGACCACATGCCGATTCCAGGATCGGTGCAGCCACGCCGAACCGGGACGCTGCGACGCGATGCCGATCCCGCTACGCGAGGCTACCGGTGGGCGAGCGGTGCGCTGTGTGCGTGACGGTGAACTGACCTTGAAGGGACTAGGCGGATGAGCCCGCTGCTCGAAGTGACCGGACTACGGAAATCGTTTCCCGCCGCACGCAACCTGTTCGGCCGCGTGACCGAGCGGACGGTGGTGTCCGACGACGTGAACTTCACCGTCGGACGCGGCGAAACCCTCGGTATTGTGGGCGAATCCGGTGCCGGAAAATCCACGATCGGCCGACAGGTCCTGCGACTGATCGAACCCGATGCGGGCACGATCACCTTCGATGGCGACGACGTCCGGACGATGAAGGGCAAAGATCTGCTCTCGTTCCGGCGACGCGCCCAGATGATCTTCCAGGACCCGTTCAGCTCGCTCGATCCGCACATGACGATCCGCAACACGGTCGGTGAACCACTCACGATCCACTTCGGGATCAAAGGAGCCGAACGCGACACACACGTCGTGGAGATGCTCGAACGGGTCGGGATGCGCGCCGACCAACTCGACAAATATCCCCGCGAGTTCTCCGGCGGCCAGTTGCAGCGCATCGCGATCGCCCGAGCACTCACCCTCGATCCCGACTTCATCGTGTGCGACGAACCCGTGGCCGCGCTGGATGTCTCGATCCAAGCCCAAGTCCTCAATCTGCTGCTCGACCTCCAGTCCGAGCGCGGCCTGTCCTACATCTTCATCTCCCACGATCTGTCGTTGGTGCGGTTCCTTGCCCATCGGGTGGTGGTGATGTACCGCGGTCAGGTCGTCGAGACCGGCACGGCCGAAGAACTGTTCGAAAACCCGCAGCACCCGTATACCAAGACATTGGTCTCGGCAGTGCCCGACCCCCGGGCCCGGCGACGTTCCGCCGCTGCCACCGCGCTGGAGGCATGATGCTCACCTTGCTCGCCAAACGATTGCTGTCGGCGATCCCGCTGCTGCTGTTCCTGAGCTTCTTCGTGTATCTGCTCGTCGACCTCATGCCCGGCGATGCTGCGGCAAACCTGGCTGGTGACAACGCATCCCCCGCCGACATCGCGGCACTTCGTGAGCAGCTCGGGCTGGATCGGCCGCTGCTCGTCCGGTACATCGAGTGGCTCGGCAGCATCTTCACCGGTGATTTCGGTACCTCGCTGTACAGCTCGCAATCGGTCACCCAAATTCTGACCGAGCGCATGCCGATCACGCTGTCGCTGGCGTTGGTGACGATGGTGATCGTCATTCTCGTCGGACTGCCGCTGGGCATCATCGCCGCGATGCGTGCCAACTCCCTGCTCGACCGCGCCTTGACCGCGTTCTCGTCGATCGCGATGGCGGTGCCGCCTTTCATCATCGGCCTGGTGCTGGTCATCGCTCTGGCGATCTCGTCGCCGATCTTCCCGGCGACGGGCTATTCACCGCTCGGTGATGGGTTCGTCCCGTGGTTCCAGCATCTGATCCTTCCGGCGATCGCGATCGCCGCGATCTCGATCGCGGAGGTCGCGCGCCAGACCCGCGCGGCGATGGTCGACACACTAGGTAAGGATTTCATTCGCACGACTCGCGCGAAAGGTTTGCGGGGTAAGCAGATCGTCGGCAAACATGCGCTCAAGGTCGCGGGTGTCCCGATCGTGACCGTGCTCGGTCTGCAGGTCAGCCGGGTGCTCGCAGGTGCGGTCACCGTCGAATTCGTGTTCGCTCTACCAGGTTTGGGCACACTTGCGGTCAATTCGGTGTTCAGCCGTGATATTCCGGTGATCCTCGGCATCGTCATGATCATGGCAGTGGCGATCGTGATCATCAACCTGATCGTCGACATGGCGTACGGCTACTTCAACCCCCGGGTCCGGGCCTGATCCCGGTTCGGACCATGCGAAAGGCAAGACGATGAGCCACCCCACCACTGTCCTCGAATCGGAGAAGCCGCTATCGGGTCAACTTCGAATACGCCCGGCAACCGTGTTGTTCACCTGTTACGCACTTCCCGTCCGTTGCGGCTGCTCGTGCGCAACGTCCCCGCGATGATTGCGTTCGCGTTCATCGTGCTGGTGTTGTTCCTGGCACTGTTCGGTAACGCCTCAGTCCACAGGACCCCAACGTGCAGAACCTGGGCAACAGCCTCGTCGGGCCGAGTGGCGAGAACTGGCTCGGGACCGACGTCTACGGGCGCGACGTGTTCAGCCGGTTGCTCGCGTCGGCCAATGTGACCCTGCTCGCGGTGGTGCAGGCGGTCGGGGTGGCAGCGGTGATCGGTATTCCGACCGGGTTGTTCGCCGGCCTGATCGGTGGTTGGCTCGGTGGTGTGATCAGCCGGATCTCCGATGCTCTGCAGTCGTTGCCTCCGCTGATTCTCGCCGTGGCGATCATCGGCATCTTCGGGCCGGGCCTGACCAACGCGATGGTCGCGATCGGGTTCGTCATGGCGCCGTCGCTGTATCGTCTTGCCCGGGGTGCGGCCGAGTCGGTGGCGACCGAAACCTACATCGAGGCGGCCCGGGCGTGGGGTGCGGGAAGGGGCGTTTGATGTGGAGTCATGTGCTTCCCAACGCGGCGTCGCCGCTGCTTGTGCAGCTCTCGTTCTCCGCCGGTGTGGCGATCGTCGCCGAGGCGAGTTTGAGCTTTCTCGGTCTGGGTGTGCAGGCACCGCAGACGTCGTGGGGTTCGATGGTGCGTGAGGCGTTCGACAATGTGTACACGGCCCCTAGTTTGATCGTGGCGCCCGCAGTAATGATTGTGGCTACGGTGCTGGCATTTTCGACTTTCGGTGACGGATTGCGTGATGCACTCGAGGGTTCCGGCAAGGTCAAGAACTGACGCGGTCGTCGGAGCAATTCGGGGGTGATGGGTGATGCTCGAAAGTATCCGTCCGATCCAGACTCCGAAGGCCGCGGAGCTCGTGGCGCGACACGTGCGTCGATACATCATCGACGCCCGGGTCGAAGCGGGGACACGACTGCCGTCCGAAGCCGAACTGTGTGCGCGATATGCGGTCAGTCGCACCACGATCCGCGAAGCGGTGCGCATCCTGGAGTCCGAGGGCCTGGTCGGAGCGAATCGTGCCGTGCAGCACGGGCACTACATCTGCGCACCCGGACCGGAGATCGTCGCGAGGCCGGCATCGTTCCTACTGGCCGTCGGCAAGGTTCCACTGTCGGACGTGATCACCGCGTGCCGGGCGCTCGAGGATGATGCGGTCAGGCGCGCAGCCTCTGAACAGGGTGGCGCCGGGATCCCCGCTCTGCGGGTGGTCGTCGAATGTGATCTGCCGGCTGCGTTTCGATCTCGTTCTCTTGCGCGGGGCGCGTTGGGATTCCACCGTGCACTGGTCCGGGCATCGGGTGTCGCAACTCTTGCGCTCGTAGCGGAAACCCTGCACTCGATTCTGGAGTCGCATACGGCGGCTGTGTGTGACGCGAAGATGATCGACGATCCGGACGGGTTCGAATATGGTTATGAGCGTCTTCGGCGGTCATATGGGCGGATGCTCGAGGTCATGATGGCCGGTGATCCAGATGATGTTGCTGGGCACTGGGATGTGCATTGGACTGCGCTCGAAAGGATCCTGCTCGCAAAGCACCGCGAAGTGACCGTCGCTGAGGTCGTTCAGTAGTCCGACCGAGAACTACTCGAATTCGGCCCTTCCTCTGAGCCTCCTTTCTGGTGTCCGTGTTCGATTCAGTAAATTGTTCGACTACACAAACGAGGAGCAGGAATGAGATCGACTCGGTCAGGTTGCAGTGATCACCGGCGCAGCTAACGGTATCGGCTTCGGACTCGCGACCTTCCTTGCTCCCCGTGAAATTTCAGTAGTCCTGTCCGACATACAGTTCGACGCCGTCGAGTCCGCAGCGACAACACTGAAGGCAGACGGTCGCACCGTCACAGCCGTGCGACCCAGAATCAGTTCAGGAGCTTGCCGATAGCCCCTGGGACGGTTCGGGCGTGTCGACCTGGTGTGCAACAACGTGGTCGGCCTCGCCGAAAGCCTCAACATCGAACTGCGAGGTGTGTCCCCCGAAGTGGGCTTCAGCGCGCGCTGGGTCCCGGGCTGGTCGAGACCACACTCGACACGTCCTCCAACTCGACTCGCCCGGACAGGGCCGAGGCACTGATTCGGCGAAGTCCGCGAAGGATGACGCCACCAACACACGGAACCGTTCTGACGTCCGACGACGTCGCTGCAATCGCGCTCCACGGAACCGAGGCGGGCCTGGTCCATATCCTCAACCACCCCGACAGTCCGCGCCCCGTTCGTGCGCGTATCGAATCGGCGCTGACTGATCTTTCCGTATTCTGATTCCGGCTGGGTCCGAGCTCCGGACCTGCGTCGGGTGACGGTATCCCAGGTTTCGCTGTGGGTAGCCTGATTCGAGCTCGGGTTGGCCGCTGGTGGAGGTGTTGTGCGATTCAGGCCGATCGTCTACCTCAGCATCAGGCTTCCGCCATCCACCGCGAAGACCTGCCCGGTCATGAAGCGAGCGCCGTCACCTGCAAGGAACTCGACCACTGGCACGAGGTCGGTGTCGACGTCACCGAGCCTGCCGCCCAGGGGGATGGAAGTTTGCAATGCATGGTCGTGATCTGCCAACTGGTCGACGGTCATCGATGCCCGGGTCTTGTCGTACATCGGTGTCCAGATCGCCGGGGCGATGGCATTTACCGTGATGCCGAATGGTGCCCATTCGACGGCGGCTGATCGCATCCATGCGAGGACCGCGCCTTTGCTCGCCGCGTACGCAGCTTTACCTGGGTAACCTTTGACGCCCGCAGCGGATGCGAAATTGATGATCCGTCCTCCGTCCTCTTTCAGGTACTGGAACGCGGCCTGGTTCGTCAAGAATGTACCTGTGGCGTTGACGTCCATGGTTCGTTTCCAGATCTCGATGGGCGTCTCCGCCGTAGATGCACCGGGTGCTATCCCTGCGGCGTGAATGACTACATCGATCCCGCCCAGATGTGAGGAGGCCTTGCTGAATGCCTTGTCAACAGAACCCTTTTCGGAGACATCACATCTGATGAAAGTTGCTCCCGACTCACTCGCAATGCGCGCGCCCTCCGATTCGTCGATGTCGAGGGACACGACGCTGGCGCCGACGGCTCCGAACGAACGGACCAGTGCGGAGCCCATCCCGCTGGCACCGCCTGTTACTACTGTACGACGGCCGGCCAGCGACGATTTCATCAGTGGGTTCTTCTTTCGTGGTCGACAAAGTCAGAAGGTTGTTCTGAGAATATCATTCTCAGAGTATCTGATGTCAGGGACGGTACCAACGCCTTCCACTTGGTGAAGCATCCCGACGATGCGTAGAAGGTGCGCATGCAAATGCAAGTGTGGTAGCTGGGAGGGGCTGGGCCGCTGAAGTTCACGCGGTGTGCATCTGGCTGCGACGGCCGGATGAGCGAGCGGTTTTGCGAGCAAGGACAGCGGTCATCGTGTTGATTTCGGTCTTGGCGACCGGGAAGTTCACATGGCAGACCTTCTGCTTCAGGTTCAGAGCAGGTGTTCGGGCACACTGACGTGCTTGGCGAGGAGATACTCCCCGACGGCCTTACCCACCTGATCCACCCGCATGTTGCTCGAACCGCCCGTGCCGAGCAGACCCCGCAGGATGAAGTGCACGGCATTCAGGTGTGGGAACTCGTGCCGAACGATGTCGAGTTCCTTCGTCTCAGGTACGAGCTGTCGGAACTCCTCCGACGTGAGGGTTGAGCGCAACCAATCCCACGCTGCCGGATTCGACACCCACACGCCAATATTGCTGTTTCCGCCTTTGTCGCCGCTACGGGCATGCGCGATGGTGCCCAGCTCGACACGCCGGTCGTCGAGCGAGACTGTGCGGGAAGCGGGTTCGGGATGCGCCGGCTGCTGCGGGGCTGCGTGGTCGCAGGGGCATCGATGTGAAGTGCGCTGCCGTCGTCCAGTACCGCTCGATGCGAGAGCGCAGTCGCCGGCAACAATGCGGGCCAGTAGTCGACGCGGGCCCACGGCTTGGTCACCCGCTGCGCGCCGCCGTCGAGGAAGTATCCGGGGATGCTGCTGCAGTAGAGGCTGTCGAGTGCTTCCGGGAACTTGGAGCGGCTCAACGGTTCCGGGGTCGACGCCGTGCCCATGACACGCACCGTCACGGTCGCTGCCCACTGACTCGACGGATTGTCGGCTGCGGCCCCGAGCTGGGTGACCTCGAGCCGATCGATACCGTCGTCCAGGAGCTCATCCAGTTGCCGGCGCAGCAAGGCAATCTTCTCCTCCACACGCGGAGCGGTGACGAAGATCGTCTGTACCACCTGATAGCCGACCTTCGCGAAGATCGCGACTTTGGTCGTCGGAGGCGGCGGCGAGCCGAGAACGGGCTGGATCCGAACCCGGTCGGGGCCGGCCTGTTCGACCTCGACCGAATCGAAATGAACCGTCACGTCCGAGTTCAGGTAACGCGGTCCTTGGATCTCGTACACCAACTGGGCGGTGACGGTGTCGACGGTGACCGCACCGCCGGCCCTGAGTGCTTGGTGATGACGCTGCTGCCGTCCTCGGCGACCTCGGCGATCGGGTAGCCGGCGTGTTCGACGCCGGGGATCTGCGTGAATCCGGAGAAGTTGGCGCCGGTCGCATGCGGCCCGCACTCGATGACATGACCCGCCGTGACCGCACCTGCCAGCCGGCCCCAGTCTTCCCGGCCCCAGCCGTGCCACCACGCCGACGGGCCGGCGACGAGCGACGCGTCAGATACTCGCCCGGTGACGACGATGCTCGCTCCGGCTTCCAGGGCTGCGGCGATACCCCAGCCGCCCAGATATGCGTTCGCGGAGATCGGCTCGAAGCCCCAGTCGGAGAAGGGGCGTCCGGTGTCGAGATGCTCGAGTTCATGGCCGTTGCTGCGCAACTCGTCGAGGGTGTCGAGAAGGTTGTCGCCGTCGACGTGCGCGACACGTAGATCCGTGCCGCACGCAGCGATGTCGGCCCGCAGTGCGTCGGCCAGACCGGCCGGATTGAACCCACCGGCATTGGCGACGACTTTGAGGCCACGCTCGGCGATCATCGCCAGGTGCGGACGCAAGTGCTCGACGAATGTTTCCGCGTAGCCCTTGGACGGGTCGCGCCGGTAGTGCAGGGCCATCGGTGCCAGGGTGATCTCGGCGAGGTAATCGCCGATCAGGACGTCGACCGGGTCGCCCTCCATGACCTCCGCGAGTGCGGTCGGCCGGTCGCCCGAGTAGGCGGAGAAGTTGGCGATGCGGATGGGAGGTCGGCTCATGTCGCGTCCTTACGTTCGTACTTGCAGTTGCTCCTTCCCTGGACGCTACGGAGCGATTACTCGCCGCGACCAGGACCGTTGTGTGTGCATGAACATGACCGCAATGGTCATGACCCTTGTAAGGTGGCCGAATGGAGGTTCGGCACCTGCGCTACTTCGTCGCGGTCGCGGAGGAACTCCACTTCGGTCGGGCCGCGCAGCGACTGCACATGGCTGCGCCGCCGCTGAGCCAGCGAATCCGCAGCCTCGAGCGGGAACTCGGCCGTGAACTGTTCCTCCGCAGTCACCATCGGGTGGCGCTGACCGACGCTGGTGAGGCCTTGCTTCCGCTCGCGCGGCAGGCGCTGGACACATTCGATGTCATTCCGGCGGCTCTCGGGGCAGCGGTGGCGCGCGTAGCCGTCATCGGAATCGCGCCGGACGTGCCGACCGAACTGCGCACCAATTGTCTCGAGCGGATCCGCCGGCACAGCCTGATCTCCAGGTGCGCATCGAACCGGCGAGTACCGGGCCTCTGTACGAGGCGTTGCGGCGTCGCGAGGTCGACCTCGCCTTCGTGCACAGTCCCTCCCGGGACCCGCGGTTTCGTCACCGGAGGCTCCACTCGGAGTCGGCTGTCGTGGCGGTGACGCGGGGGATCGGATTCGATACGCGGACCGAGGTGAGGTTGGAGGAACTCGTCGACCTGCCGTATGCGTCCATACGGCACGATGCCGATTCGGTGCTCTACGGTCGCACCGACGCTTTGCTCACACGAGCAGGGATTCACGCGCGTCTCACCGTCGACAGCCACAACCTCGCCGACGTGGCCAGATCGTTGCGACCGGGCCGGCATTTACATTCGTGGCGGTGTCGTCCGGCCAATCGCACAAGGCGTTTGCGGGGGAGCCGGTGGTTCTGTTGCAGCTCGTCGACGCGAACCTGCGCATCAACACCGACGTTGTGTGGGAAGCGGCCCGCGTGGTGCCCGGCGACGTGTCCATGGTTTGGTGGCTGCGTTGTCGCCATCGGAAGATTCCCGCGATAGAGGTTGACTTAGTTATACACCTGAGTAATGGTAGTGATGACTCTGTGCCGAACGGCGGACAAGGTGAGTAGATGAAACTTGAGCGCTTGCTGAATCTCGCGGATGTGGAACGCGGCGCGCGGCGGCGGCTTCCTGCCCCGGTGTTCGACGTCATCGCCGGAGCGCGGGTGACGAGCTCACTATCTCGGCGAACTCGTCCGCGTTCGACGAAATCAAGCTTCGACCGCGCAATCTCGTCGACATCACCGAGATCGATACCTCGACGACCGTTCTCGGGCGGCGAGTATCGATGCCTGTGCTGCTCGGCCCGGCGGGATACCAGCGCATGGCACACCGCGATGCCGAACTGGCGGTCGCGCGCGCCGCCGGTGCAGCGGGCGCCGGGTTCGCGCTCAGTACAGTGAGCAGCTACAAGCTGGAGGACGTCGCCGCAGAGGCGAGCGGGCCGAAGTGGTTTCAGCTGTACTTTCCGCCGGGTGGGCGCAGTCCGGAGAAGATCATCCGCCGCGCTGCGGCCGCTGGATTCGACGCTCTCTGCGTCACGATCGACACACCGACCAAGGGTCTGCGCGAACGCGACTCCCGAAACAACTTCTCCGTACCGTTACGAATTTCACCGAAACTCCTGGCCCAGGGCGCAATCCGGCCGTCGTGGGCTTTGGACTTCATGAGGGGCGGTGTAGGGCGGGGGAGTCTCGGCTTCAACCGCAAAGTGCTGTCGATGAAGGAGGCCGGAAACGCGCTGTCGAGCGCATTGCGACCCGTGACCGAAGATGACATCCGGCTCGTCCGCGAGCTATGGGACGGGCCGCTGGTGATCAAGGGTGTGCTGCGCGGCGACCAGGCCGCGCGACTCGTGGACTTGGGGGCCGACGGCATCGTCGTATCCAATCACGGTGGGCGCCAGCTTGATACCGCGACCTCGACTATCGAGGTTCTGCCCGAGGTCGTCGAGGCGGTTGCGGGAAGAGCCGAGGTCTACCTCGACGGGGGTGTGCGCCGAGGCACCGACGTCGCCAAGGCACTTGCGCTCGGCGCGCGGGCGGTGCTCATCGGACGCCCCTATCTGTACGGCCTCGCGGTGGGAGGAGAAGCCGGCGTGCGCCGAGTGCTGGACATCATGCAGGACGAGACCGAGAACGCTCTGGGCTTGCTGGGTTGCATCAACGTCGACGAGGTCGAGCGCAGCTGCGTTGTCCTGCCGAACGACCGTTGGTGGACGTCGGCACGGAATTTGCTCCCTGCCACCGACTGATCTGATCGGGCGCGGTCAGGATCCGAATCCTAGTGCTCTCGAGACGAAGTCGAAGATCTCGCCGAAGCCGAGGTGGTTGTCGTCGTCGGGCTTGCGTCGTCGTCTCGAAGAGACGTTCGTGACGATGTCCTGGATCATTGCAGCGTCGGATTCGGGAACGGTGTTCCGGAATGAGCCGTCTTGTGCACCCTCACGAAGGATGCTGACCAGAGGGTCGCGGTGCCGTGCCGAGATCTCCTCCATCGTGGCCGCATAGCCGACGGCGCGGACGATTTCGGTCGAGGCCATAACCGTGACCCGTCGGCGACGTCGGGGCTCGGAGGACAACGACAGGAAGAAACGGATCCACTCTTCGAGGCGGGCCGTCGGCGTACCCGCATTGCGTAGCCGGCCGGCGAGTTCGTCTGCCGCACGGCTGGTCTCCTCTGTCAGGATTGCCAGAAGAAGTTCGTCCTTGGACCGGAAATGCCGATAGAACGACCGGGTCGACAGCCCTGCTTCGGCGCAGATGGAGCCGACCGTCACTGGACCGGGACGCTCGTTCGACAGGGCGTGGTAAGCAGCTTTGATCATCATCGAGCGTTCCTCGGCCGGCTCGTGAAGGGGTTGCGGCCCAGGGCTGCGACGTTGCTGCGGCGGCATGAGATCTTGTCCTCCAACGGTTTCGGGTTGACAGTGCAGCGCTGTGTGATGAACACTACACCGGCAACTGAAAACTATATTTTCAGTTAGTGCTCGGCGGCCGCATCGCGGCGGTGGTCGATCCGGAGAGAGGGTTGCGGTGAAACGATTCGAAGGACGCGTCGTGATCGTGACCGGGGCAGCCCGAGGGCTCGGTCGGGACTACGTCCGGTATTTCGCGCAGGACGGCGCGAACGTGGTTGTGGCGGACGTGCGCGATACTCAGCCGGCTGCCGCCGAAGCGGCCTCTGAAGGCCCGCGGTGCATCGGGATCGAGGTCGACGTGACCGATCGTGGAAGTGTTGAAACGATGGCCGACAAGGTGCGGGCCGAGTTCGGCCGACTCGATGTGCTGGTCAGCAACGCCGGGTTGTGGCGAGGACTCGCCGAATCCGGCTTGCTCGATTGTCCCGACGAACTGTGGGACTCGGCGTGGTCTGTCAACGTGACCGGCACGTTGCGGTGCTTTCAGGCTGCCGTCCCCCTCATGCAGGAAGGAGGCTTCGGGCGTGTCGTCAATGTGTCATCGGTGGCTTCCCGGAGAAGCGGAAACGCCCACGGGCTCACCAAAAACGCGGTCGAGCGAATGACCGAGGGCATGGCACGCGAGGTGGGTGACCGCGGAATCACGGTCAACTGCATTGCGCCGGGCATTTCGGCCTTCGAAGCGGCGCAAGGGCAGATCGCTGCTGCCGAGTCGATCGTTGCCGGAAACACAATCAAGCGGGTCGGCACCAGCCGAGATCTGTACGAGGCGATCGCGTACCTGTGCGGGACGGGCGGCGACTGGATCACCGGTCAGACCGTGCGCATCGACGGCGGCGCCGGGATCGGCTGAACGACACCCATTCGTAGCGAGCATTCGAGGAATTGAAGAATGAATTCCACGCATCAGAGTCGATTCACCTCCGGCGAATCCGGTGTGGCCCCGCTCGCCGGTCTGACGGTCATCGATTTCTCGGCGACCCCGCCGGGTGCGCAGGTTACCCAGTTCCTCGCTGACGGAGGCGCCGACGTGATCTGTGTGGAGCCGCCCGGTGGAAGCCGGCTACGCGCACAGCCGGGATGGCCCGGGCTTGGTCGCGGAAAGCGCAGCATCGTGCTGGATCTGAAGGACGCGAGCGACCGTGCGGTGGCCGACGACCTGATCGCCGGAGCGGACGTCCTGGTCAGTACATGGCGTCCTCGGACGGCGGCTCGGCTCGGCCTCGGTCCTGCTGCTCTCGAGCGGCTCAACCCGCGGCTGGTCAGTGCCTCGATCACGGGCTGGGGCCAGTCGGGGCCATGGGCCGACCTGAAGGCTACGAGGGCCTGGTCATGGCCAAGCTCGGCACCTTCCACGCCAAGGAAGCGATGGTGGCGCGTCCAGGACCGGCGTTCGTCTCGGTGCCCTACGCCGGCTGGGGCGCTACGCAGACGGCACTGCACGGAATTCTTACGGCTCTGTTCGACCGTGAGTCCACGTGCAGGGGCCAGAACGTTCAGGCCGATCTGGTCAGGGGTGTCACCGCGCTCGACACCTGGGCCTGGTACACGGAAATGGTGAGCGTGCGGTGGCCCGATGCCTATCGGAGTGTCAACGCGTTCGACGAGAACCTGGATCCGCAGGCGCCCTTGATCTATCCACTGTTGATCGCACCGACGAAGGATGGGCACTGGCTGCAGTTCGCGCAGACCGAACCGCGGCTGATCGTCGCTATGCTCGCCGAGTTCGGTCTTTCCGAGATCCTGTCCGACCCGAAATGGGTCGGATTCCGGCGCTCGAGACGCAGGAGCTGCGAACCGAGCTGTGGGAGGTCATGATCGGAAAGGTCGGGGAGCGGACGCTGGCCGAGTGGCAGCAGGTGTTCGCCACAAATCCCAACGTCATGGCAGAGGTTTACCGCGCCGGTCCCGACGTCCTGGATCATCCTCAACTCACGCACGACGGTCGCATCGCCGTAACGGAGGACCGGTCCCTGGGTAAAATCCGGCAGCCGTCCACACTTGTTCACTGTGAGGAGCGGCCGTTGTGCCCGCCGCGGCCTGCGCCCGGTGTGGACGAACACGGAGCGGAACTGCGCGAGCGAGCCGAACGCGGTCTCGGCCATGCTGTGATCTCGGAATGCGGTGCTGAAGAGGGTCTTCCACTGGACGGAATTACTGTCGTCGAGTTCGCGCTGCAGTACGCTGGACCGTACGGCGCGACGTTGTTGACCGATTTGGGAGCCCGGGTAATCAAGGTGGAGAGCCTCGACGGTGACACGATCCGTAGGGTGACACCCTTCCCGGAGGCCAGTGGCGCCAAGGTGATGCAGGGCAAGGAAAGTATCTGCTTGGACTTGAGAACCGACGAGGGATTGCGCATCGCGCACGGTCTTGTCGAGAAGGCCGACGTCGTGCTGCAGAGCTTCCGTGCAGGCGCTGCGGAGCGAGCGAAGATCGATTCCATGTCGTTGAAGGCGATCAATCCGGATCTGGTCTATCTCAATGCGTCCGGTTACGGCACAGGAGGGCCGTTCGGGGCTCGGCCCGCATATGCGCCGTCGATCGGTGCTGCATTCGGGTTCGCGCTGACCGATACACCCGACGCCGCGGGAGTTGCCAGCGGTTCGCTTGCGGAGATCAAGGTCGCGGCGGCACGGCTCAATACTGCGACAGCTGTGCCTACAATCCAGGCCGACGGAGTGGCGGCCATGGCTGTGGCGTCTGCGATGTTGCTCGGTCTGCTGGCCCGCAAGCGCGGGCGGCCGCTGGGCGCACTCACCACCACAATGATCGCGTCGGCGAATCACGCGCTGCTCGATCGGGTCATCGACTACCCCGGTAAGCCTGCACCTCCGATGGTGGACGCCGGCGGCTACGGCTTCTCAGCGCTCTACCGGATGTATCGTGCGGCCGACGGCTGGGTTTTCCTAGCAGCACCGAAGGATTCCGAATGGGCCGCGCTCGTGGCAGCCCTTGCCGGTGAGGCGGATTTGACGCGGCCGCAATTTGCCACCTCCAGCGACCGCGCCGAGAACGAGGCAACTCTCGCCGACATTCTCGGAGTGGTATTCGCCCGCAAACCGGCTGCGGAGTGGGAGCAGACTCTGACCCGCGCTGATGTGGGGTGTGTCGAGGTCACCGAGATCCGCCCCGAACGGCACCTGCAGACGAACGATGCGTTGTCGGCGGAATATTGCACGACGGCGATGAGCCCCGTCTTCGACGAACACCTCCGGATGGGCCCGACCGTTCGATTTTCCCGGTCGTCCACCCAGGCCGAAGGTGGTTGTATGGCAGGTGATCACACGGACTCGATCCTCACCGAACTCGGGTTCGATGAGGCAGCTATCGCGGATCTGAGGGACCGCAGCATCGTCGGCTGAATACCCTGACCTCTTCGCCCGGCATATAAGGAGTAGTCGACAATGGACACAACTGGGAATGCGCTGCCCGTCGCGATCGTGATCGGAGGTAGCGGTGGTATGGGTCAGGCCTGCGCGCGCCGGCTGGCAACTGATCATCTCGTCGTTCTGGCAAACAGGGACGTGGGCAAGAGCGAGACGATCGCTCGGGAGTTCACGGAGGATGGCCTTCATGCGTGGCTATCGCCTGCGATGTCACGCAGCCGACGTCGGTTTCTGAAATGGTGTTCCGTAGTGCCGAACTCGGAGCGATCGATGTGGTTGCACTCGTCGCGGGCCTGTCGCCGAACATGGCCGATGGGCGACGCATCATGCATGTGAATCTGGTCGGTGTCGCGACGGTCGTCGAGGCTGTCCTGCCCGTGATTGCACCGGGCGGGGTGGCGGTGCTCGTGTCGTCGGTCGCTGGGCACAATGCTGCTCCGGGTTCCGAGGTGACGGCGCTGCTCGACGATCCGTTGGCCGAGTCGTTCCTCGATGAACTCGAGGTGGCCCTGGGGCGCGAGATGACGGCTATGGAGGGTTATCAGTTCTCCAAGTTCGGGGAGATTCGGATGGCTCGTCGTCTGGTGACGCGGTTTGCGGAGCGTGGCGCGCGTATCGTGTCGCTGTCACCCGGAATCATCGAAACCCCCATGGGAGAACTCGAATTCAGAGAGAACCCACAGAAGCGAGTCTTGTTCCAGCGCAGTCCGCTCGCGCGGGTCGGCACTCTCGACGAAATCTGTGACGCGTTGGAGTTTCTTTGCTCGGACCGAGCGGCCTTCGTCACCGGTACGGACCTACTCGTCGATGGAGGCTTGACGTCCGCCATCAAGTTCGATCTGCCGGACCCCTCCAGAAGTCCGATCGATGCCACCTCGTAAGGCATCCGTGCCCGCGGACGGTTTGCAGGAAAGGCTGCCGTCATCACCGCTGGCTCGGGCTCGTGACTATCCCATCGGATAGCAGCGGCATGTCCTTTCAGGCACGTCAGTGATTGCTCCGCGTTGGTGAATGACGAACTACAGTGCACGAGAGGATGCGAGATGAAAACGCTTGATGGCAAGGTCGCGATCGTAACTGGAGCCGGTCGGGGACTCGGTCGATCCGAAGCGCTCGAACTTGCCCGTTTGGGAGCAAGGGTTGTCGTCAGCGACCTGCCTGTTGCTTCCGGCGCGGGAACCGAGCCGAGCGGGGCCGACCAGGTTGCGGAGGAGATCCGAGCGCTGGGCGGCGAAGCACTCGTTCACTACGGAGACGTATCGGACTGGGACAGCGCCGAAGTCCTGATCGCGCGTACCGTCGAAGAACTCGGCGGGCTGGACATTCTGGTCAACAACGCCGGGATTTCGCGGCCTGCCATGAGTTTCAACATGACCGAGCAGGATTGGGATGATGTGGTTCGCGTACATCTCAAGGGCACGTTCGCCCCGACCCGGTTCGCAGCTGCATATTGGCGTGAGCAGGCCAAGGCCGGGAGCCGCCTCGGTGGTGCCACTGTCGTGAACACCTCTTCCCCAAATGGATTGAACGGCGGTACTCCCGGCCACGTGAACTACTCGGTGGCCAAGACCGGAATCAACACAATCACCACCGCACTCGCTCGTGAACTCGCCCCCTACGGGGTGCGGTGCAATGCGGTAGCGCCGCTTGCTTACACGAGCATGACCGAATCACTCTGGGGAACCGAGATACTCCCCAGCACCCGGCGCCCAGAACTCGAACCCGCCAATGTCGCCGCAGTGGTCGGTTGGCTGGCGTCCCCTGACAGCGACCCGGTCACGGCCAAGGTTCTTGCAGTCGTCGGGTCGAAGTGCGTTCTGTGGAACAGCTGGGCGCCAGTAGAAGAGATACACACAGACGGTGCATGGACTTTCGATCAGATCGCCGAAAGCGCGCCGGCCCTGTTCAAGCAAGTTGATGCCGGATTGCCGCTGGAACTGTGACTGTGAGGAATCCGTGATGAGGAAGAGTGTGCAGGGAAAGACCGCCGTCATTACCGGCGGTGCGAGCGGTATCGGACGGGCCACAGCTCACTCGCTGGCACGGCGCGGGGCCCAGGTGATCGTCGCCGACATCGATGCCGATGGAGCGGACCGCGTGGCCGGGGAGATCTCCGAGCATGGTGGTCGTGCCACAGGTGTACGGTGTGACGTCCGCAGCGAGAGCGCTTCGAGGAACTGAAGGCGTTTACGTTGGATACCCACCGACGAGTCGACATCGTGATGAACAACGTCGGTGCGCTCACCCGTGGCCTGCCCGACCACATCCCGGTGCACGAGTGGCACCGAATCTTCGACATCAATCTGTTCTCTGTGGTGCGCAGCAACGACGTGTTTCTGCCGTTGCTCGTCGAGCAGGGTAGCGGGCACATCGTGAACACCGCTTCCTTCGCAGGGTTGTACACCTACGCATACGACCGTCTGCCATACGCGGCAGCCAAAGCGGCGGTCGTGCAACTCTCTGAAGGTCTGGCTCTGTACCTCCGCCCGAAGCATCGGTGTCACGTTGCTGTGCCCGGGGCCGGTCCGGACCAACATCGCGGCGTCAGTTCCACCGGGCTTCGGTCCCGCGACCGGGACCCGGGGTCCCGGAGCTCAGTTCGAGTTTCTCGAACCGGAGGTTGTCGGTGAGCAGGTCGCCGACGCCATCGTCAACGACACCTTCTGGCTGCCCACCGACCCTCAGGTTCGCGATGCCCTCGTGCAACGTGCGTCGGACTGGAACACCTTCATCGACGAGAAGGCCAAGGAGATCGCATCCTCGGATTGAGCGGCTCAGCACCGATGCAACGCTGACGAGGGGGCCTGCCGATGCGATCATCGGTCGACCCCCTCTCTGCCGGGGTTGTTCGGGAATGCCTGGTTTAGACGGGACCCATGCGGATTGCGCCGTCGATCCGGATGGTTTCGCCGTTGATCATGCGTTGTCGACGATCGACAGGGCCAACTTGGCATACTCAGCCGGAACTCCCAGGCGCGACGGGTGAGGGACCTGCGACGCGAGAGATTCGCGGACCTTGTCGGAGATGTTGTTCAGAATCGGTGTCTCGAATGTGCCGGGAGCGATCGTGACGACGCGAACGAGCTTGCGCGCGAGGTCGCGTGCGCCGACGAGAGTCAGGCCCACGATGCCTGCCTTGGCTGAGGCGTAGGGCACCTGGCCGATCTGGCCTTCGAAGCTGCGACGGACGCGGTCATGATGACAACGCCGCGCTCTCCGCCGACTTCTTCGCTCTTGACCATGCGTGCCGCGGCCAGACGCAGCACGTTGAAGCTGCCGACGAGATTGATGTCGACGACCTCCTGGTAGAGGTCGAGGTTGCCGGGCGTGCCGTCCTTCTCGACGAGGCGCAACTTGCCTCCACGGCCGGCGCAGTGCACGACGGCGCGCAACGGGGCCTTCTTTTCGGCCTCGGCGAGTGCAGCGTCGACGGCATCTGCGTCGCGAACGTCAGCAGGTGCGAACGTCGCGAGTTCGCCGAGTTCCTTGGCGACGGTCTCGCCGTCGGAGGACGGGAGGTCGATGATGACGGTCGGGACGCCTCGCGCGATGAACGCCTCAGCGGTTGCCCGCCCGAGGCCGGAGGCGCGCCGGTGACCGCGGCGGACGCGTTGGTGAGATCCATGGAAAGGTGACCTTTCGTTCGTACGGAACTGGACAAACAGGTACTGCTCGGGAGCTTGGAACGTCTATCCTTGCCGACAACCTAGTTATACAGGTAATACTTGTGTAGCAGGATTGGTGCGGAGTCGGCAACGCATCCGTCCGCGAGTGGTCATGTCGAGGGAAACGGAGCTGAAGTGGACGCGATCGACACCGGCCTAGTGATACTCCGAGTGCTTCTGGGGTTGACGATGGCCGCCCACGGATACGGCAAACTCTTCCGCGGCGGCCGGATCCCCGGCACAGCCGGATGGTTCGACAGCATGGGTATGCGACCCGGCAAGGCGCACGCATGGCTTGCCGCGCTTACCGAAGTCGGAGCAGGTATCGCTCTTGCGCTGGGCATGCTCACCCCCTTCGCCGCCGCCGGATTCGTCTCGCTCATGTTCGTCGCCGCGTGGACCGTGCATCGCGGCAAGGGCTTCTTCGTGACGGCAGACGGCTGGGAGTACAACCTCGTGCTGGCCGGGGGAGCAGTGGCTGTCGCAATAATGGGCGCCGGTAGCGCGAGCCTCGATCACCTGATCTTCGGCGGCAACCTGCTCGATGGCTGGATCGGCGGTGCACTCGCGCTGATCGGTGGCCTGGCCGCGGCCGGCATCCTGCTCGGAACGTGCTACCGCCCCGCGCCGAAGCACAGCGATGAGTCGGTGACGGTGTCGTGACGATGGACTTTACGGAGCTACACGCCCGCGAATGCGTTCGCGACACCGTCGCCCGGTACACGCATGCAGGCGACGGTGGGAAGCTCACGGAGCTCGCCGCGTGCTTCACACCGGACGGAACGCTCGAGGTCAAGGGCCGGTCCAGTGCAACGGGTCGGAATGCGATCGTCGAGATGCTCGGTGGCGGCGCCGCTCCGGGCGAGTCACCGCTGACCGAATCGGGCAAAAAGTTCTTTCAGCGACACTTCGTCGCGAATCTGACGTTCGACCTGATCACGCCCGAGCGCATCGACACGCGCGCCTACTTCGTGGTGTTCGGCCCCGACGGTGCGGACCACTGGGGAAGATATCGGGACGTGTTCGTTCCGGTCGGCGACTCTTGGCTCATCGCGCACCGGGTGGCAGCGTTGGATGCATGGCACCCGACTCGTTTCTCGCAGCCCGGTGGTCGAAGTGACCGCGCGCGGATTCGTCAACCTCCGCGACGTGGGTGGGCTGCCGCTCGTCGACGGAGGGGTGACCGCGCATGGCGTCCTGTACCGCGGCGACGCCCCCTACCCGGGCGACTCGGTCCTCCCCGAACTCGACTCCTGGCCGCCGAGCACCGTCGTCGATCTGCGGGGTGATGCCGAACGTGATCGATTCGCGTACGGCTGGCCGAACGGCACGGTGGTACACAACATGCCACTGTTCGATTCAGCCGCGCCCGGAGCGCGGCCGGCCGACCTGCAGTCGCTCTACGCACTGATGCTCTACTACAACGAAACTCGGGCGGGAGAAATCCTCGGACTCGTCGTCGAACCCGAAGGCCCCGTCCTGCTGCACTGCACTGCCGGCAAGGACCGCACGGGCGTCCTCGTCGCGGTGTTGCTGCTCGCTGCAGGTGTCGATCCGGATGCCGTAGTCGACGACTACGTCCGTAGCGAAGAAGCGCTGTTCGACCTCATCGACCGATGGCTCGATGTGGCGTCCGTACACGGAACTCTCCGCCACTCGCCGAACAGTTTCTGCGTGCACCCGCCGACGCGATCTCGCCGATCGTCGAGCAACTCACGTCGCACCCGGGGGACCGGCACAGTGGATGCTCGACCACGGCGCGAACCCCGCACACCTCGATACATGGCGAGCTCGGATGAACGGCGTTGCAGCGCCGGCGACAGGGCCACAGGAAGGGTTCGGGTCATGACTCACACACGGACCGACGTCACCGCACCGTCGACGCTGACGGAACTCCGGGACGGAGTACTCATCATCACGCTCAACAGACCCCACGCCCGCAACGCGATGAATGCGGACATGGCCGAACAGATCGGTGACGCGCTCGAACGCGCGCACCACGATCCTGACGTGCGGGTGGTGGTCCTCACCGGTGCCGGTGAACAGGCGTTCTGCGGCGGCGGGGACCTCGTCGCGATGTCCGAAGGGCAGTCCCTCGAACCAGCCGATCCCGTCAAGGAAGCGTGGGGCTTCGGCGGAGTGTGCAGGCACCCCATCGACAAGCCGATCATCGCGGCCGTCAACGGTTTTGCTGTCGGCGGCGGAGCTCAGATCGTTCTCACATGTGACCTCGTCGTGGCAGAGGAGAGCGCCGTGTTCTCCCTCCCCGAGGTCGGCAACGGCCTCGTTGCCTCGTCCGGCGCGGCAGTGCGGCTTCCTGCGTGGCTACCCCGGCCGATCGCCATGGAACTTCTGCTGCTGGGGCGCCGATTCACTGCCGCCGAAGCCCACGCGTGGGGACTCGTCAACCGTGTCGTGCCGCCCGGACGCGCTCTCGAAGAGGCTTTCGCGATGGCCGAGACCATCGGCAGGCAGGCGCCGCTTGCGGTGCAGGCCACCAAGCGTGTGGTGGCGGGCATCGTCGACCGCGAGTTCGTCACCGAACATGATGCCTGGGAAAGAAATCTGATCGAGACTGCTGCGAACCGGGCCACCGAGGACGCGAAAGAAGGCCCCCGCGCGTTCGCCGAGAAGCGCCGACCTGTGTGGCTGGGCCGGTAATTCCTACCCCTTGCGTCTTTCCGTACTACGCCGACCGACCAGAACCGAGGCGCCCGAGATGACAGCACCCGAAATCACCACCTACGACCCCGATGCGTTACGCGAGTTGTGGTACCGCGAAGGCTTCTACAGCGAGCTCACGTGGCCCGACGTGCTTGCCGAGAGTTGTGTTTCGGGAGCATCAGCGACCATCGTGTATGCCGATGCCGAAGGTGGGCAACTCGTCACGACGGTCGGCGAGATCCACACGCTCGCCCAGCGTGTCGCCGCGGCACTGCAGGATCGTGGCGTCCGCGCAGGAGACGCGGTCGCTGTGCAGCTTCCCAACGGGATCGAAGCTCGGTTGCGTACGAGGCGGTGCTGCTGACAGGCGCGGTTCTCGTCCCGATCGTGCACATCTACGGACCGAACGAGGTCCGCTTCATCCTTGAACAGTCGGGCGCAAAGGTTCTCGTCCAGCCCGATCGCTGGCGGTCGGTCGAGTACGGTGACCGTGTTGCCGTGTACTCCGATATCCCCACTCTCGAACACGTCGTGGTGGTCGGTGATGCCGTACCCGCCGACGCATGCGAGTGGAAGGAATTCGTCACCACCACATCGGTGTATATGCCGCCGACCGTTCATGCGGACGACGTCGCGCTGCTGATCTACACCTCGGGCACCACATCTGCGCCCAAGGGCGTACAGCACAGCCACAATTCGCTGCTCGCCGAGCAACGGTCGGCACCGCAGTACCTTGGTGCAGGCGACGACGCCGTACAGCTCGTCTCGTTCCCGCCCGGCCACATTGCGGGCGTCGGCAGCGTGCTGCGGCCGCTGCTCCACGGCCACGATACGGTCTACATGGACACGTGGGATCCGTCCCTCGCAGTCGAGTTGATCGCTCGGCACCATGTCACCGCGACGTCGGGGACCCCGTTCCACCTCGCGGGCATGCTCGACCTCGGCGATGTCGCCGGGAAGCTCGCGACGATGCGTGAGTTCCTCATCGGTGCGGCCACCGTGCCGGAAGAACTGGTTCGACGTGCGGCGACCGTCGGCATCAGCACATACCGCTGTTACGGGTCGACCGAACAGCCCACCATCACCTCGGGTTCCGCAGTCGATCCCGAGGTCGCACGCCTCGGAACCGACGGATCGCCGCTCCCGGGTGTGCGAGTGCGCATCGTCGACGAGGTCGGCGCCGATGTGCCCACCGGCACCGACGGCGAGGTCGTCACGCGCGGGCCCGACCAGTTCGTCGCTACCGAGATGCGAGTCTGAACGCCTCGGCATTCACCGTCGACGGCTGGATGCGCACTGGTGACCTGGGCCATCTCGACGCCGACGGTCGGCTCACGATCACCGACCGCATCAAGACGTGGTGATCCGCGCGGGTGAAACCATCTCGTCGGGTCAGCTCGAGGATGTGCTTGTCACCCACCCGGCGGTGGCCGAGGGCGCAATCGTTGCAGCACCCGACCCTCGATACGGCGAAGTCGTCGCCGCAGTCGTCGTGCCTGTGCCCGGCACCGATATCGATCTCGACAGCATTCGCGAGCACTTCGCGAAATCCGGTCTCGCGAAGCAGAAGACCCCCGAGCGATTTGTTCTCGTCGACTCACTCCCACGCACGGCGTTGGGCAAGATCCGCAAGGCCGAACTGCGCGCCGAGCATTTCCCGAAGGGCGGTATCCGATGAGTGTGCGCTGGCAGGACTTACGGGTGCCGGTGATGGCGGCACCGATGTTCATCGTCTCGAATCTCGACCTCGTGATCGCTGCGTGCCGGGCGGGTGTCATCGGCGCATTCCCCTCTGCGAATCCGCGGGCTCCCGAGACACTCGACGATTGGCTCGGCGCAATCCGCGCTGCTGAGCGCGAAAGCATCGATCGTGGTGAGCCGTTCGCGCCGTTCTGTGTGAACTTGCTCGCGTCGTCCGCGGTCGACAAGAACAAGCGTGACCGTGCACTCGCGACCGTCGCGAAACACGAAGCACCGCTGATACTCACCAACATGGGTGATCCGAAGGAGGTCGTGGACGCCGCGCACGGCTGGGGCGGTACGGTGTTCCATGACGTGACGACCATCCGGCACGCAGAAAAGGCGATCGAGGCCGGTGTCGACGGGCTCATGCTGGTGTGTGCAGGAGCAGGTGGGCACGCGGGTACATTGTCGCCGTTCTCTTTCCTACCGCAGGTGCGTCGCATCTTCGACGGACCCATCATGCTGGCCGGTGGTATCGCCGACGGACACGGAATCGCCGCAGCACTCGCGCTCGGGGCCGACCTCGTGGTGATGGGCACCCGGTTCATCGCGACCCTCGAATCGGGCACGGTCGACGACCACAAAGACATGCTCGTGGATTCGCGCAGCGAGGACGTATTGTTCACCGACGCGATTGCAGGCTTGCCCGCCAGCTTCCTTTCGCCATCCATTGCCGCGAACGGGCTCGACCCTGCAGACCTGCCGAAACCACTGGCGAAACACCGCCCGAACCTGCCCGCCGGTGTGAAACCGTGGAAGACGGTGTTCAGTGGAGGTCATTCGACCGGTTTGATCCATGATGTTCCGCCGGTGGCGGGCGTGGTCGACCGGCTGGCACACGAATTGGGCGCGGCCCGAGAGGCCGGCGACTGGCGCACTGCGCTCGCGGCCGCGGTGGCCCGGACAAAGGACGAGCGATCATGACGAGTACTCCTGGTTCGTCCTCGACGGCCTTCATTCGAGCGGTAGGCGCGGGAAATGTGCTCACCGCAGAGGCGACCCCTATCCACCGCGGGCGGACCCAGCAGCTGTGGCAGGTCGAGATCGTCGGGCCGGACGACCGGCTCGTGTCCCGCGGAGCCGTCCGATTGGCGAATCTCGAAACCCGCGGAGATCATCCAGGCAATGAATCGAGGAGTTCATGACCGACGTATTGTCGATCGAGTATCCACAAGCGGGTGTCAAGATTTTGCGGATGAACCGCCCGGACAAGCTCAATGCATTGGATATCGAGCTTGCCGCGGCACTGCATCGGGAATTCGATGCGCTCGCATCGGATCGTACGACTCGGGTGGTTGTCCTCACCGGAGCCGGGCGCGGCTTCTGCGCGGGGCTCGATCTCGACGGATACGGCGAAGTGCCCGGCACCGAGCAGTCCGGGGATGTGCACCGGACGCTCGCGCGGCAGCAGGACATCGCCTCGCTCGTTCAGAAGATCCGGAGGCTGCCCCAGGTCTTTGTCGCTGCGGTCAACGGTCCTGCGGCCGGTGGGGGTTTCGCGCTGGTATGTGCGTGCGACGTGCGAATCGCCGCCGAAAGTGCTGTCTTCGCAGTGTCGTTCATCAAGGTCGGCTTCTCCGGTTGCGATATCGGCACATCCTGGTTGCTGCCGCGCATCGTAGGCGCTGGTCGCGCACATGAACTCATGCTCACTGCAAGAAAATTCGGTGCCGATGAAGCACTACGGATCGGTCTGCTCGCCGATGTCGTTGCCGATGACCGACTGGACGGCCGCATCGACACCTGCGTCAGCGATCTGCTCGCGGCACCACCGTTGTCACTGGCGTTGACCAAGCGCGGCATGTGGCTCTCGCTCGAGATGCCGTCGTTCGACACTGCCGTCGAATTCGAGAACCGGCAGCAGGTTCTCACCTCCGTGACGGTCGACCAGTCGGAAGCGATGGCTGCATTCGTGGAGAAGCGGTCGCCCTCCTACGAGAACCGATGAGAGAAGATTCTGTGAGTAACGAGGATCCGAAACGTGAAGCGCCGGTCGTCCTGATCAGCGGGGCGGGCCGCGGAACCGGTCGTGCGATTGCGCTGCGTCTGGCGCGCGAAGGGTTTGACGTCGCCGGCTTGTATGCGCGAAACGACGAAGCTGCCGAAAGTACGCGAGCTGAGGTGGAGTCGACCGGTGTGCAGTGCCGAATGTATCGGTGCGACGTCGCGGACGCAGCCGCCGTCGCGGAACGGGTCGAGCAGGTATCGGCCGATTTCGCCCGCATCGACGCATTGGTCCACAACGCCGGAATCGCCAGCCGAGGAAAGACCGTGGCCGACACGGAACCGGCGGAGATGGCCAGGGTGATCGGCGTGCACGCATTCGGCGCATTCCATCTGTTGTCGGCAGCGATTCCGATACTGCGCAAGTCCGATCGGGCGTCGGTCGTGCTGATCTCCAGCACCGCGGCGGCGACGGCGGCGCCGGGTAACGCGCCGTACACGATCGGCAAGGTGGCGCTCGAGGCGCTGGGCAGGACCGTTGCTGCCGAAGAAGCCTGCAACGGTATCCGCGTGAACATCGTGGCGCCCGGCCTTATCGCCACCGAAATGGGGGATCGTTTGGCCCGGGCCGTCACCGGCGCTGCAGGCGCGACCGAACTGGACGCCCAGATGCCGTTCGGGCGAGTCACCCGACCGGAAGACGTCGCGGAAACGGTGGAGTTCCTGATCTCCGACCGCGCTCGTCAGGTCACCGGCCAGCGCATCGAAGTGCACGGTGGCGTGCCTGGCGTGCCGAAAGTCTGATCGGGGTCGTCATTCGATCTCGTAGCGGTATGCCCGCGGACCCGTCACTCGGTCCGCGGGCCGATAGCCGGAAGCGCTCGCGCTGCTTCGTACTCCGCCGCGAGCGCGTCGAGTATCGTCTGCTTGCGATTCGCGGAGAGCAGGCGTTTCGACGCGACAATCGATTCCGGTGCGAAGTCCGCAATCGTCCGGGCATACCTGCGAACGACCTCGTCGAAGTCTGCCAGCGGAATCTCGGCAGCGGCCAGGCCCAGACGCACCGTCTCGGCCGAGTCGATCCACCGGGAACTGAGGACGACGTCCATCGCCGCTTGCCGGCCGATCAACGCCGGCAGGAGGTGACTGCTGCCTGCCTCGGGCACGGTCCCCAATGCCGTGAACGGTGCGCGGAGCCTGCATCCCTCGGCGACGAGGACGACGTCGCACAGCAACAGCAGTGTCATTCCGAATCCCACCGCAACACCGTGGGGGGCTGCGACAACCGGTTTCGACATCCCCGCCAGAGTCCCCACAAGGTCGGCGAACCGTGTTCTCAGCTCCTCCGGATCGGAGAACGTCAGGGCATCCAGATCGACGCCGCTCGAGAATCCCCTTCCCGCACCACGAATGAGGACGACTCGGACGGAGGCGTCCAGATCGGCGTCTGCGAGAGCGTGAGTCAGCTGTAGATAACCTGTGGAGGTGAAGGCGTTGAGACGTGCTGGACGATCAAGAGTCACCAGGCGGATTCCATCGGTGACTTCTACGTGGATCTCGGTGGGTGACAATGTGTCGGACATTCATCTTCCTTCATAGGGAGTGGAGGTGCACGTTCCTTGGGCCGCGGAGCGCACGCCGCGCGGCATCCGTCACACCGCTGCGGCTTCGGGCAGTTCCGGGATCGCAGACAGCAGGGTTCGGGTGTACTCCTGTTGGGGATCGGCGAAGAGTACGTCGGTGGCTGCGTACTCCACGATCCTGCCGGACTGCATCACCGCGACCGAATGCGCGAGCTTCTCGACAAGCGCCAGGTCATGGGTGACAAATAGGTAGGACACGCCCCGCTCCTGCTGGATGTCCAGGAGCAGGTTGATGACCTGCGCCTGAACGGATACATCCAGGGCCGCGACGGGCTCGTCGCACACGATCAACGACGGATCCGTGCTCAGCGCGCGCGCAATCGCCGCTCGCTGCAGCTGGCCACCGGACAGGACGGTGGGGTAGCGATCGAGTAGATGCGTGCCGAGGCCGACGCTGTCGAGCAGCGCAGCGGCACGATCCTTCAATTCGCCGCGAGGGCACAGGCCGTGTACGAGGAGTGGTTCGGCGACCGCCTTCCAGATGCGCATCCGCGGGTTCAGGGATGAGAACGGATCCTGGAAGATCATTTGCGCGTCGCGCCGGAAGCTCCTCAGGTCGGCACCACGCAGGCTGCGGAGATCCCGTCCGCGAAATGTGATCTCGCCCGAGTCCGCGTCGGTCAGTCGCAAGACGAGGCGGCCCGTCGTGGATTTTCCTGCGCCGGATTCGCCTACCAGAGCCAGGGTTTCACCCTCGCCCACAGTGAAGGATACGTCGTCGACCGCTGGCCGCGACGCAGATCCGTGCGTGAATGTCTTCGACAGGGAGTGAACGTCGAGAAGAGTCATGATGCTCCATCGGGTCAGTGGATGTCACGGGGTTGTGTGATGTGGGCAACATAGTATACAAAGTGTTCTAAGTGAAGTTGCGATTTTGCCGTTCATTTCAGGGCGGCCTCGTGGAGGGATTGCTGTGACGGCGATGAACCTGACGGATCTGGCGGCAAACTACGAGAGCAAGCCGGCGGTGGTGATGGCCGGCAGCGGCGACATGCTGAGCTACCGCGAACTCGAAGACTCGTCCAACCGCATCGCTCACCTGTTCCGGCAGCGTGGCCTGCAGGCGGGTGACCACATCGCGGTGCTCATGGAGAACTGCCTGGACGTGTTCCCCGTCGTCTGGGCCGCGCAGCGCGCGGGTCTCCTCTACACGCCCGTCAACTGGCATCTTGCAGACGATGAGGCGGCGTACATAGTCGAGAACTGCGGCGCCCGAGTGCTCGTGCATTCCGAACAACTCGACCGGCTCGCTTCCGTCATCGAGTCCGGAAACTCCGCTCTTGAAGCAAGATTGACGGTGGGCCACGTGTCCGTGAGTGGGGCCGAGCGGCTCGCCGATGCGATTGTCGCACTTCCCGATACCCCGATCCACGACGAGTTCGAGGGGTATTACATGTTCTATTCGTCCGGCACGACCGGGCGTCCCAAAGGCATCCTGCCTGTACTGACCGGCGCACCTTTCGGGACCGGACTGACCATCGACTCGACGATGCGAAATGCCTTCGGGTTCGGCTCGGACACCGTGTATCTGAGCCCTGGACCTCTCTACCACGCCGCGCCCCTCGGATGGAGCATGGGCGCCGTCCGCAACGGCGGCACAGCAATCGTCATGGAGCGGTTCGATGCCGAAGGCGCACTGTCCGCGATCGAGCGGCAGCGGATCACGCACGCCCAGTTCGTGCCCACCATGTTCGTGCGCATGCTCAAACTTCCGGACGAGACCCGGACCCGGTATGACGTGGAGAGCCTGCGCGTGGTCATCCACGCGGCCGCGCCGTGCCCGGTCGAGGTCAAAGAACGCATGATCGAGTGGTTCGGCCCGAAGATCCTCGAATTCTATGGGGCCACCGAGGGCAACGGATTCTTCCTGATCACCACACCGGAGTGGCTCGAGCATCGGGGGTCGGTCGGCAGACCGCTCCTCGGCGGAGTGCACATCTGTGATGACGACGGAAACGAACTCGAGCAGGGAGAAGTCGGCAGCATCTGGATGAGCGGCACGGCGAAGTTCGAGTACCACGACGAGACCGACAAGACCTCCGGTGCGTACAACGACAAGGGGTGGAGCACGCTCGGCGACCTCGGACACGTGGACGAGGACGGCTACCTCTACCTGTCTGCCCGACGCACCGACCTGATTCTGTCCGGCGGGGTGAACATCTATCCGCAAGAGATCGAGGACGCGCTCACCATGCATCCGTCGGTACTCGACGTCGCGGTGGTCGGTCTACCCGACGACGAGATGGGGCAGCGGGTGCACGCGGTGGTGACGCCGGCCGACGGCATCGCTGCAGACGAGGCTCTCGTGGCCGAGCTGATTACTCATGCACGGGACAAACTTGCACATTTCAAGGCGCCCCGGACTGTCGAGTTCGGTGAGGTACCGCGCTTGCCGAGCGGCAAGATCCTCAAGCGCACATTGCTTGCCCGTTACGAGCACGAGCGTCACGCAGTAACGAGTCGACGCCGCGGGGAGCGGTATCTCGGTCACATCGAGTTCGTAAGGAGAACTATGGCCGTTCACAGATCGCGGCGCCACGTCGGGGCAGCGGTTCTTGTCGTGATAATGCTCGCCGCCGGCTGCGGATACGGGCCGGGTAGTGCGTCCGAGGCGCCGGACCCCGACACCGCGGTCCTCGACCGCGGGGCGGACCTCATTGCTGCCACTACTGCGGTGCCGACCGGCTTCGACCCGCACCGTGAGCGCACGTCGGGTGAACGCGTGTATTACTACCCGGTTTTCGATCGCCTGACCAGGGCCGAAAACGGTGGGGAGATCGTGCCGATGCTCGCCGAATCGTGGGTTACCGCTCCCGACGCGATGTCGATGTCTATGGTGCTCCACGATGGCGTCGAGTTCCACGACGGCACACCGTTCGATGCCTCGGCGCTGGTCGCGTCGATCACGCGTGCGCAGCAGTTGCCGGACTCGGTGGTGGCTCCATTCCTGGCAACTCTCGAGCGCATCGAGATCGTGGGCGATCACGAGGTGGTGTTCCACTACTCGGCGCCTACGCCGGATATGCCCACCGTCCTCGCCGGGCCGGCCGGTGCGATGATCAGCCCCGCCGCACTCGCCGACCCGAACCGCGACCTACGGGTCGATCCGGGTACCGCGGGCACCGGTCCATATCTCGTCGATACCTTTGTGCCGAGCCAGTCGGTGAGCTATGTCCGTGCCGCAGAGGAGAACTGGGATCCTGAGGCGGGCGCGCTGGCAAATCTGGAGATTCGCTTCATCGCCGACGACCGTACCCGTGACTCCGCGATCCGTTCCGGGGAAATCGACGTGTCCTACGTCAACTCAGTGGTCGCGCAAGGAGTGCGGCAGGCTCAGCTGGCCGCCCAGGGCAGTACTTTGCGGCTCGTCGAGGTGCCGACCAGCCAGCTCGCGGCATTGTGGGTGCAATCCGATCGGCTGCCCGATCCTCGAGTTCGCGAAGCGCTGGTGCGCGGGATCGACCGCGAGGCAATCGCAGAGGGCTACTACCAAGGTGATTGCGTTCCGTCCGCGCAGCTGCCGAGGGAGGGATTTCCAGGTTATGTCGAGAACTTCACCGATCCGTATCCGCACGATCCAGTGAAGGCCCGGGAACTCGCTGAGGCGGCCGGCTGGACGAAGTTCGAGATTTCCTACACCGCAGGCCGCGAAGCGCTCCCGGTGATCGCGGCCGACAATCTTGCCGAGATCGGTGTCGAGACGGTGCTCCGGCCGGGCACAAGCATCGAGGCACTCACTGCATTCCGCACTGCACAGTCCGATTCGTTCATGTACTCGATGGCGTCCGAGGCACGGTAGCCGACACAGTGAAGTGGACCATGGCCGACTCCCGGCTCTCGTACGACGATCCCGAGCTTGCCGCACTAGCCGAACAGGCTTCCAGGGCGGTCGATCCGCAGGAACGCGAACGGATCAACGCGCAACTGGTGACTGCTCTGGCCGAAGCTGCGATCTTCGTTCCGATCTGCCACTACAACACGTACTTCCTCATAGCGTCCGACGTGGTCGGCTTCGACGAGGCGCTCAACGGTGAGTCCCAGTTCATGATGGACCTGCGCTACGTCGGGCGGGTCGGAGAGGCAGAGCCGTCGTGACGACACTGCGCCGGGTAGTCATCACGACCCCGGTCCTGTTCCTGCTGGTCACCTTCTCGGTCTTCGCGATGATGGCGCTGCGCCGGGAGACCCTGCTATCGACCTTGCCGGACAGAATGCTACGGACGAGGATATCGCCCGCGTGCGTGGTGAATTGGGTCTGGATCAACCGTTCTTCATTCGGTACTGGAATTGGCTCTCGTCGGCCCTGACGGGCGATCTCGGTACGTCCTACAGCAGACGGCAGCCCGTCACCGAGCTCATCGGTTCGCGACTCGAACCGACCCTGTCGCTCGCGCTGGTCGCGATTGTCATTGCGATCGTTCTGGGTGTGGGCCTGGGCATCGTCGCCACCGTGCGCCCCGGAGGGTGATCGACCGGATCGTCGGTGTGGTGTCCGCGGCAGGTATCGCACTCCCGCAGTTCTGGGTCGGCATGCTTCTGGTCATGGTCTTCGCGCTGACCCTGCGCACCATGCCTGCCACCGGATACGTTCCGTTGTCCGAGGGAGTGGCCCCGTGGGCAGCGCATGTGGTGTTGCCTGCGGTCGCCTTGGCCATCATGCCTGCCGCCGAGCTCGCCCGGCACACCCGAGGCTCGGTGCTCGAAGTGCTGGACAAGGACCACATTCTCACCGCGCGAGCAAAGGGTATGCCGACCTGGCGGATCTACACGATGCACGTCGTGCGCAATGCGGGCATCCCGATCGTCACCGTGCTGGGTATCCGCATCGCGCAGTTGCTCGGCGGCACGGTCGTGATCGAAACCGTTTTCGGCATCCAGGGCCTCGGAACCTTGACCATCGACTCCGTGCTTGGACGTGACATTCCGACGATTCTCGGGATCGTCGCGCTCGCCGCTGCTGTCGTTCTGGTGATCAACCTGCTCGTCGATCTTTCCTATCGCTTCATCGACCCGAGGACGGTCAACCGTGTCGCTGCATGATGAAAAGGTCCGGGCCCCGGCCCCTGTCGCGCCTCCGGCATCGGCCGAAGCCGAGAAGCTCCCCGCCGCGGACGCGAGTATGGTCGCCACGACCGTACGCACATTGTGTCGAGATCGAGCCACACTGTGTGCCCTCGTCTTTCTTGGGTTCGTCACGCTCGTGGCAATTGTCGGTCCGCTCGTCGTGTCCACCGACCCCAACACCTTGAACCTGCGGCATGCCTGGTATCACCGAATTCCGAATTCTGGCTCGGCACCGATGATCTCGGTCGTGATCAGTTCAGCCGACTGGTTGACGCGACGCGCGTGACCATGATTGCGGCGACAGAGGCTGTGCTCGTGTCGGTGATCATCGGTCTGCCGCTGGGGCTGGTATCCGGATACTTCGGGGGGAGGATCGACGCGGTGTTCGGCCGGCTCAACGATGCGCTGATGAGCGTGCCCGCCCTCCTGCTCGCCGTGACTGTTGTGGCGGTAGTCGGACCGGGCCTGACGACCGCAATGTTCGCGATCGGCGTGGTGTTCTCACCTTCGATCTTCCGCATTGTCCGCGGTGCCACGATGGCGGTGCGTTCCGAAACATATGTGGAAGCTGCCGTGGCGATCGGATGCCGGCCTCTGCGCATCATGTTCGTCCATGTGCTGCGTAACACCTTTCCGCCGGTACTTGTTCAGGTCAGCTTGCTGTTCGGTATCGCAATGATCGCCGAGGCGAACCTCAGCTTCCTCGGCTTGGGTGTGACCCCACCGCAGGCGAGTTGGGGATCGTTGCTGCGCACCGCGTTCGACAACTTCTATGCGGCACCGTTCTTGATGTTTGCGCCGGGCTTGGCCATCGCGTTGACGGTTCTGGCGTTCTCCCAGATCGGTGACGGTCTGCGCACTGCTGTCGGCGACACGAAGGGGACACGATGAGCAAGCAGAGTGCTACTGGAGGAGATGTCGTTCTCGAAGCGCGCGACCTCACGATCGAGTTCGGTCACGGGCTCGATGTGATTCGGCCGGTCGACGGCGTCGACCTGGTACTGCGACGCGGTGAAATGCTTGGGCTGGTAGGTGAATCCGGTTCGGGTAAGAGTGTCACGTCTCTCGCGATCACCGGCTTGACGGAGTACACCGGTGGTCGCATTGTGTCCGGCAGCGTCCGTCTCGGTGACATCGATGTCCTTGCGCTCACGCCCAAGCAGCGCAGTGCGATTCTCGGTCGCGATATCGGTATGATCTTCCAGCAGCCACGCCGCAGTTTGAATCCGACGATGTCGGTCGGGGGACAGATTGCGGAATCGGTGCGGCGTCATCGCGGTGGTAGTCGTAAGGAGGCGTGGGCGCGGGCTGTGGAGATGCTCGACCGGGTGAGGATCCCGGACGCGGCGCGGCGTGCGCACGAGATGCCGTTCAGCTTCAGTGGGGGTATGGCGCAGCGCGTCATGATCGCGATGGCGCTTGCGTGTGAACCGTCCGTCCTGGTAGCCGACGAACCGACGACCGCGCTCGATGCAACCGTGCAGGCCCGCGTGATGGAGTTGCTCGCCGAACTGCAGCACGACCTCGATGTCGCGGTTCTGCTCATCACGCACGATCTGGGCGTCGCGTCGGGGGCGTGTGATCGGATTGCGGTGATGTACTGCGGGCAGATCGTGAGGAAGGGCCGACGTCAGAAGTACTGGTCGGGGCATCACACCCGTACACGAAAGGCCTGCTGGCCGCGACACCGCGCCGTGGTCGTGGTCGTGGTCGTGGCGGTAGGCTCGAACCCATCCCCGGCAGCGTGCCCCCTCCGAAAGCGATTCCTGCCGGCTGCCGGTTCCACCCTCGCTGCGCGATGTCCACACCCGGCGCGTGCGACACACGGCCGGTTCTTCTCGAATCCCAGTACGAAGGACGCGCCGATCGATGCGTGCATCCGGAGAATGGTCCGGTCCCCGCGCGGGCGTGAGGGCTGCTACACCTACTTTGCGTCCTCACCCCCGCGTTTGTGCGCTGTCCACGCCCACATCCGCCAGTACGCCCCGGACTACCGTCTCGTAGATGCGGTCGAGGTCTATCTCGTTGCCGAGGAACCCGCTGCTCTCGAGGATCGCGAAGCCGTGCAGAGCCGAGAACATCCCGATCGTGACTTCGAGCGCCCGCTCTTCGGGGACTCCGCACGAGTCCAGCATCGACCCCAGGGCGGCATTCGCATCGAGGCCTGCCGCGATCAGGCCGTCGCGGTCGACCGGAGCGGTGGTCAAGGCTGGTAGCGGCGCGGGTGTGTCGTGGCCCAGGCCCGGTGGGCATCGATCAACGCACGTAGCCATCTTTGCCGCTGCGTCCCATCGCCACCTCGCGCAGGTGTATCCCTAGGTCGGTCATGGCGCGCGCCTGCACTGCAGCCCGGACGTCGTCGAGGCCGCGGACGTGGTTGTAGAGGGAGGCTGCGACGATGCCGAGCCGGCTCGACAGGGTGCTCATCGTGAGCTGCTCCCATCCGGCCTCGTCTACGGCGGCGAGGGCGGCGTCGATCACCTTGTCGCGCGTGAGAGTTCGTCGTCTGACCGGTCGGGAATTGTCACGTGCCATGAATTCAGTCTAAGGGGCTTCCATTACAAACGAAGGTATGTAGTTTATAAACGATAGCCGTTCGCCACCGACTCGTGAGGCGCACCATGACGACATCCCACATCGACTTGAAGAACCCCGACCTCTACACCGAGGGTGTCCCGCACGCCTTCTTCGACGACCTCCGCCGGCAATGCCCGGTCTACTGGCAACCCGAGGACGACGGGCCCGGCTACTGGGCAGTGACCCGGCACGCCGACGTCATCGGCGTTTCACGCGACACCACGTTCTCCGCCGCGATGGGGTCCACCCAGATCGACGAATTCGACGAGGAGACCCGCCTCAAACAGGCGTCCATGCTCCTCAACCTCGATCCACCCGATCACACCCGCTTGCGTCAGCTCGTCAGCCGCGGATTCACACCGCGTGTCATCAAACAGCTCGAAAGCCACATTCGCGACATCTGTACGCGCGTGGTCGACGACCTGATCGAGGTGGGCCGCGACGGGCAGGTCGTCGACTTCGTTCCGGTCGCGGCTGCGCCGTTGCCGCTCGAGGTGATCGCTGCACTGCTCGGTGCGCCGGCCGAGGATGTCGGCAAGCTCTACGACTGGTCGAACAGGATGATCGGCTGGGACGACCCCGAGTACGGCAGCACTCGGGAGGACGGCGAACTCGCAGCGGCAGAGGTCTTTCTGTATGCCAACGAGATCGCAGCACGACGACGCGTCGAGCCCCGTGACGACATCGTCACCAAGCTCGTCACTCCGGACGAGCACGGCGACACGCTCACCGAGATGGAATTCGACATGTTCTTCGTGCTTCTGGTGATCGCGGGGAACGAGACCACCCGCAACGCGATCTCCGGAGGCGTGCAGGCCTTCATGGAGCATCCCGACCAGTGGCGGCGCCTGCAGGGCGAACCGGAACTCGTGTCGAGCGCCGTGGAGGAGATCCTGCGCTGGGTCAGCCCTGTGATCGGCTTCCGTCGTACCCCGACCTGCCCCGCTGCGATCGGTGAGCAGCAGGTACAGGGGGGAGACAAGGTGGTGGTCTATTACCCAAGCGCGAACCGCGACGCCGACGTGTTCGACGACCCCCATGTCTTCGACATCGCGCGGGACGACAACCCGCATGTGGCGTTCGGGGGTACCGGGGTGCACTTCTGCCTCGGTGCGCACCTGGCGCGCCTCGAGTTGAAGGTCATGTTCGAGACTCTCGCGGCGCGCCTCGACCGCGTCGAGCCGGCAGGGCCCGCCCGGCGTCTGCGATCGAACTTCATCAACGGGATCAAGGCGATGCCGGTGCGGATCTACCCGCGCGAGGCGTGAATTCATGCGAGAGATGGTCGACGACCATTGCCGGACGCCGACTGCCGTAGTAATGTCCAGACACGTGTCCAGAAATGTGAATCTCGAATCCACCCGACGTCGGCTCACCGAACGCCAGGCCGACACCGTGCAGCGGCTGACGCAGGCGGCGGTCGAAGTTCTGGGCGAAGAGGGATTCGCAGGGCTGACCGTCCGCATCGTCGCCGCCCGCGCCGGCGTGGCTCCCGCGACCGCCTACACCTATTTTTCGTCCAAGGAGCACCTCGTCGCGGAAGTGTTCTGGCGCCGACTCGCTGCCGCGCCCGGCGACGGCTCCGACGAATCCGGTCGGGTCGACCGCGTGGTGGCAGTGCTCAGGGGCG
>BBEG01000003.1 GCA_001312645.1 Rhodococcus sp. JCM 9791 | reverse complement strand
CAGCACCTCGGCACCGGACACTCGCGCCTCGATCGCGGCCGACACACCGGCGGCGCCGCACCCGACGACGATCACATCGACCTGACGGTCCCAGGCAGCAACCTTCGAACTCTTCACAGCTCCACTGCTGTTCACCGGACTCCTGCCTTCCGAATCAGTCCGACGAGGGCAAGGGCTGTGGCGGGCGTTCGGGAAGCAGCCGATCGTCCAGGCTCAGTGAACCCGGCCCCGGCGATGTGCACACAACCTCTAGCCCGGTCTGCTCGTCCCAGTAGCGTTTTCCGATCACTGTGCCCTGGTCATAGCCCTCGGCCGGGCCCGGCTTGGCATCCACACTCGCACCGGCCGGCAGCATGCCGGTCCCACCACAGCGGAGATCGATGTCCGACGGTGGCCCTTTGACCACGACAATCGATGTTGCACACACTGCGCTGACGTAGCGCTGGCCCGAACGAACCTGCATCTTCATACCTCCGAATTCACGTCACAGATGTGACTGGGCGGGTCAGAAACTCAAACCAGGCAATCGAATTGCTGACGCGTCTCCGTCATCACGCACTGACGCCGACCGGAGACGCGATCTCGACCGGCAACCCGGCGCCTTGTGTCAGGTGCTCCCGGCCAGAAAACCAAAGGTCATGCCCACCGCGATGGGCGTGCCGCCGCCGAGGTAGGCCCCGCTGAGAGCCGATGCGGCCGTGTTGCCCGCGGCATACAGCCCGGGGATCGGCTCGCCCTGCGCACCGAGGACCTGAGCGTGCTCGTTGATCCGACACCCACCACTCGTGCCGAGCGTCCCGGGCCACTGCTGAACGGCGTAATAGGGCGAGCGAGAATGGCCCCTGCCTGACCGCTGTCCCCGGTCTCGTCGGCGGCGTTGTTCTCGCTTCCACGCTCGCTGCCAGCCCCGCCGGGTCGACCCCGATGATCGCCGCGAGTTCTTCGATCGTGTCGGCGCGGGCAATCCAGTCGGGTGCATCCTCGCTTGGCGCCACGGAGAGGATCGCCTTCTCCTGCTTCAGTTTCTGACCGAACACGACCCAGGCCGGCGGGAGATTCGGGTATCCGGGCAACGTCGGGTCGAAGTTGCCGAATGTCTTGGGGAAGTCGTTGTAGGTGAGCGCACCGTCAGCAAAGCGTTCACCCGCACGGTTCACTATGATCGAGCCGGGCCCGAGCCCACGCATCATCTGGGGGAACGGCTTTCCGTCCGGACCGATGATCGCCGGGTCGAAACCGGCGCTTGGCCCCAATAGTGGTTCATCTGAGCCAGCTGCGCGCCCGCCCTCATCGCCATCCGATGCCCGTCACCCACGTTTCCACCGGGGGAAAGCGGCTGCACGTCGTACCCGATGTGCGCGCGCATCATGTCGCGATCCCACTCGAAGCCACCGCAAGCCAGCACGACACCGCGGTACGCACGAATGTTCAAGGGCCTTCCGGCGACGATGCCTGGATGCCGATCACCGCATCGTGCTCGTCCACGACGAGACGCTGTGCCGGAGTCTGCAGCCGGACTTGCACGTCGTGATCGAGAAGCGTCTTGAGCAGAGCGCCCACGAGCGCAGCACCCTTCACTCGGATGCCGCGCCGTTCCCGTTCGGCAACAACCTCGAGCGTTGCCAGCGCCCCACCGCGGCCCCGAGCAGCCTCGTCCTCCTTCAGAGTGGTGTCGGCTCCGAGTGACAACAGACTGCTGCGGGTTGCCAACAGCTCGGACCACTCCCCGAGTTCCTCGACGGCCGGGAAGGGTAGCGGTTCGACGCTGCGCGAGAAGTCTTTGCAGCCCGGCACCCGTTCCCGGATCGCCTCGTAGTAGTCGTGAAGGTTGGTCACCGATTGAGTCTCCAGCGGCGTCACCGACTCGAGGAAGTCCAACATCTGCGGAGCCGTGTCCACGAAGACGTCGATAAGATTCGGATCCACCACGCGCCCGCCGGCGATGTGACGAATATAGGACACGGCATCCTCACGACTGTCCTGCAGTCCTGCGGGCGCGAGATGACGATTGTTCGGGATCCAGATGCTCCGCCGGAGACACCTGTGGTGCCCCCGAGGACGGATTCCTTCTCCAGGATCAGAATTTTCGCGCCGTCAACCGCGGCGGTCACTGCGGCACTCAGGCAGCCGCACCTGAACCGACCACCACTACATCGCATTCCACGTCCCACTGACTCGTCCGCTCACTCATGTCACCAATTCCTTCCGTTCGGGCGGTCACAGACCGCACCACGGTCCGTGTGGGGGGCGTGATCCCTAGTTGAGCGGGTCACGCAGTTCATAGAGCCGGTCGTATCCGGTCGACCGGATTCGCCAACCGTCATCGGTTCTCACGTATTCGTCTCGGTAGTACGCGGCTCCGCGGAGGACGGTCTGTTTGCTGCGGTCGATCACTGTGTCGCTAAGCGCCCAGCTCCCGACCGCGCGGTCGTCGGACTCGATGGTGATGACCGGGTGTGAGACCAAGTGCAGCGATGAGCTGTCAGCCTTGGCCAGGCTGGTGCCCTGAAGAAACTCGAGGACGGCGGGCTTGCCCTCTCGCTTGTGGCGGCCTGAGTCGTACCAGCAGACCACGTCTTCGGCCAGGCATTCCGCCAGGTCGTCCCAACGGTTCAGGTCCAGGGATCGGAGATAGGTGTACTTCAACTGCTTGATCGCTTCGATGTGGTGCAGACGCGTGACCATCTCGGTCATGCTCTCTCCCTGCTGCTCGAGTGGATTCGGGGCGTTCGACCTGCCGTTGCCGCTGATCGGGCTACCCGACGAGGACTGCGCGGTCATGCTCGCGAGGCGAAGCGCCCAGATGCTGGCCGCAGTCGAGATCCAGGAAGCTTCCGGTAATGCCGCTGGCGCGCTCTGAGCACAGGAAAATCGCTGTTTCGGCGATCTCCTCGGGAGTGACGATCCGGCCCAGGGGTGAGCGCCCGGCTCTCACCGCGAGTTCGTGTTCGGTGGTGGTGCCCAATGTTCGGGCTCGCTCTGCGGCCCACTCCCGCAGGCCATCTCCCTGGATCGAGCCGGGCAGGATGCCGTTGACCCGGACGCCGGGGCCCACTGCAGGGCCGCTGAGGAGGTCAGCGAAGTGACGGCGGACTTCGCTGCGGCATAGGCGGCCAGTGTGGCCGAGGGCTTGGTGCCGGCCTGTGAGCCGATCGCCACGATCGCGGCACCCGGCTGATTCAAGTACGGATGCAGGGCTGTCAGCACCCGCCAGGTGCCCACCACGTTGACGTCGAGGCAGCGGATCCAGTCTTCCTCGGGTGTCTCCACGATGGGCGCTTCGGGTTCGGTCCAGAACGCTGCGTTCACCACGGCGTCCACCCCACCTCCGACCTCCGCGGCAAACTCCCCGAACGCCATGCAAGATCCCAAATCGGTGACGTCGACACACTGCCACCGTGCTTCTCCTCCGAATTGCTTGATTTCGTCGGCGAGCGCTTCGAGTCGCGCGGCGCTCCTGGCACCGAGTATCACCGCCGCACCCTCGCGGACGGCCGCCTTGGCCACAGCGGAACCGACCCCAGGTCCGGCTCCGGTGATGACGACGGTCTTGTTCTCCAGCAGCATCGGGTCTCCTTGGTTGCTCATTGGTGTCACAGGGGTTTCCGCAGCGGGTCGCGGCGCAGGTAGGAACTGGTCGGAAGCACGTCGAGTCCGGCCGCGTGGTCGATGAAGGTGCGGGTGCTGGCGGACATCCGGCCGCGGTTCTCCTCCAGCTTCTGCGGGTCTCCATCGGTGGCATAGAAGGCGTGCCGGTCCGTCAGGGCTTCGATCGGGAAGTCCTCTTCGACAATTGCTGCCCAGGTGGGGCTATCGTCCTGCAAGGCATGGACGACGAGGTTCTGGCGATAGCGAAGGTGCTCTGGGTCTCGACGGCGACGGCGGTGTGGTGGTCGAGCCACCTGCTTCGCAGGAGTCGGCGTCCTGGTTCTCACTGCGCTGGATGAAGGCGAGTTGGGTGAACCCCACGCCGCGATCGTCCAGCGGTGCCGCCTCGGCCGGTGTGGGCAGCGGCTCCGACTCCAGGACGGCGTATCCCGCGATCCGCTCCCCGGCCTCGCGCATCGCCTCGGCCACCGCAGCGAAACGGTACGGCGTGGCCGAGTGCACCCAGAGGCTGACGACAGCCTCCATCTGCGGTTCGATCGCGATCCGACGCAGGCCGTCGGGCACCGGTGCCGAGCCTGGAACTACTGCGGCATCGATGACGTTGATCCGCAGTCCGAGCACCGGCAACTCCAGGAGCCGGTCGGCGAAGGAGGTGCGGAGCCGTTCGGCGAAGACCGCAGGATCTTCGTCGGAACTCCGCCACACGGCGTACATCAGTTTCTGCACGTGGCCCCCTCCAGGTCGGTCGCCAGCCTCTCCATGTGCTCGATCACGTCGGCCACGTCGCCGGAAAGCACGCCGTCGGGGGTCGGTCGCACCGCGACATGGGTGACACCGAGGTCGGCAAGCTGGGCCAGCCCGGCGGCACTTCGATCCGACTGGCCACTCGCGTGGACCTCATATCCCTGCCAGTCGAGGCCGGCCTCAACACGCGTCGACCGTACGGTCTCGATCAGACCGGCCAGCGTCGCATGGTCGGTCGCTGCCGCGATCCATCCGTCACCCAGTGTTGCCGCTCGTCGCAAGTTTGCGGCACCGTGGCCACCGACCAGCAACGAGATCGGCTGTACTGGAACCGGGTTGAGCTTGATCGGGTCGAACTCGTAGTGGCTGCCGTGATGCTCGTGGTAACCATCTGTGACCAACGAGCGGAGAATGCTGAGCGCTCCTCGAACCGGGCTCCGCGACCCTGCTCGGGGATGCCCAGAACGGAGTAGTCCTCGGGCCACGGACTCATCCCGACCCCGAGTCGGACACGGCCTTCGGCGAGCACCGCCAGCGACGCCGCCTGCTTGGCTACCAGGATCGGGTGCCGCACGGTTACTTTGGTCACCGACGTCTGCAACCGGATTCGTTCGGTGACCGCCGCAAGATGCCCGAGCAGCACGAACGGGTCGGGCATCGCAATGCTCTCCAGGAACGTGCGGTCGCCGGTGGAGTTGTAGGGATAGCGCGAATCCGACTCCTGCGGATAGAAGATGCTGTCGCCGACCGACACCGCACCGAAGCCGAGCCGATCGGCGGCCTGCGCCAAGGGCACCAACCACTCGGTCCGCACCCCGGTGAGGTTGATCGTGACCTGTTCGGTGCCGATGCACGGCACTGTCTCGGTGGCGGTCATCGATTTCACGCCACGGATGCGGCTGGTCGGGTCAGGAACTCCATGACCACACGCTCGAACTGCTCACGTTTCTCCGTCATCGCCCAGTGACCGCAGCCGGAGAAGACATGGAGCTCCACCTCGCGCATCTGGCGCAGCGGAAGCCAGGCCATCTCCAGCGGGGTCACTCGGTCGTCGCGACCCCAGGTGATCAGGGTCGGCGCAGCGATCTGGGGCACCTGAGCCCACAGCGGGATCTCCTCGGTGGGGCGCTTGCTCTTGCCTCCCACGTGGGAAAAGAAGAGTTGAAGCCACTCGATAGCACTGGGCTCCATGGCATTACGCCACCGCTCCTCGATCAGCTCCTCGGTGATGAACGCCTTGTCGCTGACCATCGTCTTCATCCACACGATCAGCCGCTCACGTGTGGGATCGTGAGCGAACTCGACCAGACGGGAGAGCCCCTCCGACGGGGACGGCGCCAGGATTCCGGCACCGACACCTCCCGGGCCCATCAACACAAGCTTCGCGAGGCGGTCGGGATGGTCGAGCGCGAAACGTGCCGCGACGCTGCCGCCCATCGAGTTGCCCAGCACGTGTGCCTTCTCCACATCCAGGTCGTCGAGGAGTGCGACGATCGCGTCCGACGAAATCCGGTGGTACGGGCGATCCATCTCCGGACGCGGGCTCAGACCGAATCCGGCTGATCGGGGATGACCGTCTGGAAGTGCTGGGAGAACAGCGGCAGGTTGGCACCGAAATTGCCCCACCCGGAGACGCCCGGGCCCGAGCCGTGCAGCATCACCAAGGTTTCACCCTCGCCGGCAATGTGATAGCTCAGCGCAGTGGCGGCGTCCAAGCTTCGCCGCGTCCCTTCACGAGTCACGTCTATCGTCTGCAGCATCTGGTCTCCTATCGAGGTGGCGGGGGTTGATCAGGAAGAGGTCGTCGACGTGGCAGTGGCCGCAGCGACAACCGGGAGCAGCACCGCTGAAGCGGCGATTCCTCCGGAACGGACGGTCTGGGTGCGTACGGCGCCGTCGATCCCGCCGACGATCGGGTGACGCGGTGACGAACTGCCAGCGATGTGTACCCGGATCCGATGCCCTGCCCGGAATCGTTGGGCGGTGGCCCCCAGGCTGATCCGCAACGGTGTATCCGGAGTCGCGGTCCCGGCAGGCACGTGCACGTAGCCGTCACACACGTTGTAGCTTCGGCCGTCCTGGTGGACGTCGCTGACTGTGATCGAGTAGTCCGCCTCGGCGCTTCCCTCCACCCACAGTTCGGCTTCGACCCAGCCGATGATGTCCAGATCTTCGGCAAGTTCGGGACCGGTGAAAACCAGGACATCGTCGCGTCGCTGCACGTGAGTCTGTTCCACGGGGCCGGCCGGGCAGACCGCTTCGGGGGTCATATGGGCACCGCCGGCCGTCGGCACAGGGTTCTCCGGATCGTGCTGCCAGGTGTCGGAGACGTCGGTCTCGGGCGCGTCCCAGGACAGCGTGCCCTCCTCGCGTGTCGCGGCGGCGTTGCCGACCAGGTGCAGACGACGCAGCTGTGACTCGGCCGGAGGCCACTGCGGGTAGTCCCGCCACGCGTTCTCGCCCATCATGAACAGGCGGACACGTTCCGGGTAGGGCCAGATGACCGGCTCACCGGCCAGAGCGCTGCGGAAGAAACGAATCTGCAGAGTGTCCATGTCGAACATGGCGCCCGTGCCGAAGTAGATGTCACCGATCTTGAGCTGGCCGACGGTGCTTCCTCGCGGCACCCGGTGGGCCCACGGACCCATCAACAGGAACTGCTGGTCTCGCACCGTTTCAGGTGCGCGGGCGGTCATCCCCTCGAAGTTGCGGAGCGTGCCCACGTGAGCCTGGTCGTACCAGGAGCTCAGGTGGAGGACGGGCACCTCGATGTCGGGATAGCACGACTCCACCGACAACGAGGTCCACGCTTCCGACGCCGGATCGTCATTGGCCGCCCAATCGAAGAAGAACGGGGCGATGTCTCCGAGTACGGTCTCGCGGAGCTTCTCGATCGGTGCGGTGCGGGCCCATGGTGCAAGATCGTTGACCGCTTCCCGTGCCTCGCGTGCAGCCGAGGGACGGAGCTCGCCGCGTTTGATCATCCGGTGCGCGATGCCCCCGCCCAGCGCGTTGAGGGAAACACCGAGGAGTGCACCGAGTTCGAATGCGCCACCGCGGTAGCTGCGGCCTTCGAAGTAGTCGCTGCTGGCTTGGAACGGGGCGAGGGCCATCAGCCCCTCGGGCGCACGCTTGGCTGCCTGCCAGGCGGAGGCGGCCATGTACGAGCTGCCGTACATGCCCACCGCGCCGGTGCACCAGCTCTGCGCGCGCACCCAGGCGACGGTGTCCTCACCGTCTTCGGCCTCTGCGGTGAACGGATAGAAGTCGCCGTCCGACGTCCGCGCCCTCGAACATCCTGGATCACCACGGCGAAGCCGGCGGCAGCCGCCTTGATCGGGTCGAGCACCACCCACAGGCCGGGATTGAAATCCTTGCTGTACGGCGTGCGCTGCAGCAGCGTCGGAAAGGGTCCCTCGCCTGTCGGCCGATAGAGATCGGTCCTCAGGATCGTGCCGTCTCGCATCGGCACTTCGACGTTGCGCTGAACGATCAATTCCGCACTGTGCGTTGTCATGTAGGGAAACCTAGAAGCCGACGGGTGCCGACGGAAGGGTCTCGTGCCGGGGGATGGAACCGAATCCGGCCGATCCTCGACATCCCACCCCGCACGACACGGCGGGCTCAGACATAGCCACCGTCGAGACGCAGCACGGCGCCAGTGGCGAAGCTCGACGCGTCGCTGGCGTAATAGAGCGCGGCGCCGACGATCTCCTCGGGACGTCCACCGCGCTGCAAAGCCATGGTCCGTTGCGCCCGCTCCTCGAATTCCTCCATGTCCCATGCCTCCGCGACCTCGGTGAGGAACGGACCGCACAGGATCGCATTGACCCTGACCGTAGGACCGAATGCGTGGGCGAGACCTTCTGTCACAGCGTTCAGCCCGGCCTTCGCGGCTGCATATGGCAGGGCATGTGGACGCGGCTTGATCGACTGGGTGGAGGTGATGTTGATGATCGAACCGCCCCGGCCTTCGGCCATCTTGGTTCCGGCCAGCACCGAGAGCCGGAACGGGCCACGCAGATTGACCCCGATGACCTTGTCGAACAACGCCTCCTCAAGCTTGTCCAGACTCGGATACAGCGGCGAAAGCCCCGCATTGTTCACCAGCACATCGAGCTGACCGAACCGCTCGTGCACCACCGCCATCAGATCGTCGCACTGCGACCACTCACTCACATTGCAGGCATACGCACCGGAATCGATTCCGTAGGTCTCACGGAGCTCGGCCGCAACCTCCTCGCATGCTGCCAGCTTGCGGCTGGCGATGATCACGTTCGCGCCTCTCGCCGCAAAACCGTGAGCCATCTGCAGCCCCAGTCCGCGGCTGCCCCCGGTGATCAACACCGCTTTGTCGCGAACATCGAAGATCGGATCGGTAGTCATATCGGTAGTCTTATGCGACGGGCCTGCGATGGTCACGAGACGATTCTTTCTGCGCGGCGGAACAGGGCTTGGCTCATCCCATGGAGGCGGGCGCCGACGGCCGGGTCGGCCAACCCCGCGCACGAGCGCGCATGGGTGCCTTCGAGGATGACGCCGATCTTGAAGCACGCGAGCACGACGTACCAGTCCACGGCACTCACGTCGAGTTCACTAGTGGTGCAATATCTGTCCACCAGCTCGTCGGCGAGGGGCAGACCCTCGGTCCGGTAGATGGGCCCTGCGATGCCGATCGGCTCGTCGGCCGACGGCCAGGTCGCCAGGAACCGGCCGAGGTCGAGGAGCGGATCACCGATGGTGGCCATCTCCCAGTCGACGACGGCCAGAACACGAGCGTCGTCCTCGGAGAAGATCACATTGGCGAGATGGTAATCACCGTGCATGATGCCTGGCCGGAAGGTCGCCGGCTGATTGGCCCCGAGCATGCCACGATCTGATTCAGTCCTGGCAGTTCGACGCCGTCGTAACCGTCGAGCGCGCCGAACGAATCGAGTTCTCGCAACCACCGGGGAATCTGACGTTCCAGGAACCCCTCCGGCCTGCCGAACTGTTCGAGGCCGATGCTGCGGTAGTCCAGGTTCCCCATGGTCGCAAGCACATCCATCGCATGGAACGCGATATCGCGTCGTAGGTCTCTGTTCTCGGCAAACCTCGGCGGGACGACGACGGCCGGATTGAATCCGTCGACCATCTCCATGACATAGAAGACCCATCCGATGACGCTCTCGTCGGTGCAGGCTGCCACCAGGGCGGCATGCGGGACGGCACTGCCGGCCAATGCGCCGAGGATCTCGACCTCGCGCCGCAACACCTCGTTGCTGCTCTTGCGCAGGTGTAGCGGTGGGCGGCGAAGGACCAGTTCGCGGTCCGCGTGTGTGTAGCGGATCAGAATGTTCTGGGTACCGCCTGCAAGCACCTCGACCGGGCTGCCGGGGTCGGGTCCGATCCCCTGGGAGTGGAGCCAGCCTGAGATCTGATCCCAATCCGCGAGGCGCGGATCCGGCGCTCCCGTTCCTGCCACGCCTGTAGTGGCGGACGGCGACAGTCCGGCCGGCTCATTTCTGAGCCCTGTCCACCATGTGCCGGGCAGCGAGGTAACCGAAGACCATCGACGAACCGATCGGTGCGCCCGGTCCCGGATAGCAGGATCCGGTCCACGAGGCCATGATGTTGCCGGCCGCGTAGAGCCCGGTGATCGGCACGCCCGATTCGTCGAGGACCCGAGCGTGCGGATCTGCCCGCAGACCACCCTTGGTGCCCAGATCGCTGAGCACCATCGGCAGGGCATAGAAGGGGCCCGTTCGCACCGGCGCGAGCGCCGGATTGGGGTTGACGTCGGGGTCGCCGAAGAAGAGGTCGAAAGCGTTGTCGCCGCGACCGAATTCCTCGTCGACACCAGCATCTGCGAACCCGTTGAAACGCTCTATCGTCTCCCCCAGATTCTCGGCGGGAATGCCGAGTGCGGCAGCGAGCTTGTCGAGGGTGTCTCCGCAGTAGGCGAAACCACCGGCGAGCCACTCCTCAGGCACCGGAGCACGCGGCGGTTCACCGTTGAGACCGTAGCGGTCGACGTAGGCTGATCGACGATGAACCAGGCGGGCAAGGTCAGCGTGCCGTTCAGGACTCCGGTGCGGAATGCTCGGCCGATTCGGTCGTAGGGTAGCGACTCGTTGCAGAAACGACGACCATCCTGGTCGACGACGATCGAGCCCGGATGTCCACGCTGATGGACCCGGAACGACGGGCCGAGCGGGGTGTCGAATGCTGGGGTCCACCACGCCTCGTGCAGCAGATCGGCATCAGCGCCGATGCGGCGTGCCTCGGCAAGCACCTCGCCGGTGCTACCGGGGGCACCCATCTGCCAGCCCGCCTCCACCGGGTGCCCCTCACGCTTGCGCATGTCGATGTCGTGGTCGAAGCCACCGGCCGCCAGGAGTACCCCGGTCCGGACACGAACATTCATGTCACCGTCGCGCCCGCCGAGGCAGGCACCGACGACCTCCCCGGGACGCGTATCGAGTTCTCGCAACGGTGCCTCGAGCTCGATCCGCACCCCGGCACGAACACAGGCCTGGATGAGGCGGCCCAGTAGAGCGCGCCCACCTCGGAGCTTGTTGCCCGTGTCGTGGCCGCCTCGGATCAACGGCAATTCCGGCCGGATCAAGCGAACCAAGTCGTTGCCGATAGCCCAGTCCGGCAGCGGTTTCGGGAATATTGCCCGTCCGCTCGGCATATACCCTGGGGCGTCCGGGTAGTAGTCGGGGAATGCACGCCAGTGGAACTCGACGGACGGGTCCTGGAGCAGGAAGTCGACCATCTCCGGTGCGGCGTCGAGATATGCCTCACGCAGGTCGGCAAATCCGGTGCCATCCGTCGTCGCAGCAATATACGCATCGACCTTCTCCCGCGTGTCGGCGAACGCAGCCGCCGAGACAGAGTTCAACGGCAGCCACAGTCCGGCTCCGGCGTAGGCGGCAGTACCACCGAGGTACTCGGTCTTCTCCGCGAGGATCACGTCGAGACCGAGGGTGGCAGCGGTGAGAGCGCCGGTGAGAGCACCCGCACCGCCGCCGACCACGAGGACATCACACTCGAGCGAGGAGGTCATGCACTTACCTTTCTGTGCCCCCAGTAGCTGGTGGCAGTGGTTTCGTACGTGGGTGTCCCGGGTTCGACGAGGCGTCCCTCGCAGCCCACCTCGACAGTGAAGCCGTCGGGGGTCATCGAGTAGAACGAGACCATCCCGTCGTTGCTGTGCCGGCCGAGCGTGAGACGTTGCTGGATACCGGAATTCAGGCCCTGTCGTAGGCTCGACCCACGTCGTCGATCGAGCCGACCTCCACCATGAAGTGGATCAGCTGGGCAGGAGCCGGCCGCTTCATCAACGCCACCGTATGGTGCGTCGGTTGCAGCCCAGAAACGTGATTCGCTCATCTCCCCGCTTGCCGTCCGGCCCCATCGCGCGCATGGTGTTGCGATCCACGAAGCCGAGAGCATCCCGGTAGAACTCGAGCGCCTCGTCCGACTCCGGCCCCCCGATGACGACGTGCCCCATACCGAGGTCGCCGGTGACGAATTCCCGCACATGAACGGTCTCCAGCGGGTCGTGCACCAGCGACGGCCCGCTGTACAGCTCGAGCGGCATACCGAACGGATCGTTCATCATCCGCAGGTCCCGAACCCGCCGCACGTCACATTCGACGGAAGTCCCCGTGCGGACGTCGACCCCCTGATCCCGCAGGGACACGGTCAGGGAATCCAGCACATCCCGGCTCTCCACCTCGAACCCGATTCCGGAGACCCCACCGGATTCACCGGCAACTATCTCGAGCCGCGCGGCATGCTCGTCCATGCGGAAGGCGACCCCGCCCTGAGGAGACCGATCGGCGGTCATCCCCAAGACCTGAGTCCCGAACCGGGTCCACGCATCGACGTCGACCGAAGACAGCCTGAGGTAGCCAAGTGAGTGGATTGTCATCGAGAGATTCCCGTCACCGCGCGAGGGTCTGCATGGCGTCCTGGAACCACTCGCAGTCACGTGGGAAGTCGGCGGGGGACAGCGGTTCCTGCAGTTCCTCGACAGAAGGACCGACGCGCTCGGCGATCTTGTCGAGCTTCGCCAGGTCGAAGCCGTACAGGTTGGCACAGGTCTCACCGAGCAGTCGACGAGCTTCGGCCTCGCTGGTGCCCTGGAGTGCCACCCGGAGATGCTGGCGGGTATAGGGGGCGGTGCCTTCGCGGTGCGGGTAGTCGCTGCCCCACATCACGTTTCCGGCTCCCAGACCCAACGCCGGCTGTACCTCACCCGGACGGATCGTGCTCGCACCCACGAAGCAGTTGCGCTCGAAGTACTCACTCGGACGCAGCGACAGCTTGTCGTATGCCTCCTTGACGAACATCTCGAGCCACGGCCGGTCTGTCAGCGCCGAGAACTGGATTTCGAGACGGTGGATGGTTTCGACAACCCACTTCACGCCTTGCTCGGTCATCGAGTACTTCAGATTCGGGAACCGTTCGAAGACACCGCCGATCAACATGTGTGACAGGGTGCGGTTGGTGAACAGACCGAACTCGTAGAGCATGACGGCGGAGGTCGCCGGATCGTCGGGGTACTCCGGCTCACCACTGCCACTGTGGGTTCCGACCACCAGGCCGGTCTCCTCGCACGCCCGCCACACCGGGTCGTAATGGCCGGTGTAGTGAGGCAGGGCAGTCGGGTGATTGGGCGGGCTGGCCGGGATGACCACGCCTCCGATGACGCCGGTCTCGGCAGCCCAGTGGATCTCCTTGACCGCGTCCTCGATCTGGTGCGGGAACACCTGGACCATGCCGCGACGTTGCACCGGAAGCTCGGAACAGAAATCGACCAGCCAGCGGTTGTGCGCCTGGATACCGGCCCAGCGCTTGTCGTAGTCCGCCTTGTTGGAGGGAAGCGGGACGACGTTGACGATGGAGGGGAAGAACGGCGGGATCGTGTTGGGGAAGATCACCTCACCGACGACGCCATCCTCTTCCATGTGGGTGCGGCGAAGTTCACTGTCCCAGTTTCGGGCGGCTGTGTCGTTGACAGATCGTCCCACGGGCTGGCGTACGCCTTGGCCCACTCGTCGAACTCCTCGTGCCAGTTCGACGGAAGGTACTTCTTGTAGTCCCAGAGGTCTGCGCCGGCGTGGGTGTCGGCAGAGACGATGGTGTAGTTCTTCTTCGCGCTCATTATGTTTGATCCTTCTGCTCAGACTACGGATTCGCTCGGGCCCAGCCCCATGGCGTTGTGGGCCCAGCTGTGCAGGGTTCGTTCGTTTGTGTTCACGGTGTGGTGTTTGGCCGCATGGGCGTCACGCCAGATGCGCTGCATCGGGTGGGTATCGCTGATGACGACAGCGCCGGCTCGATCGAAGACGTCGTCGATGGCAGACACACACCGAACGGTGCCCAGCACCTGGTCCCGGCGCGTGGTCGAACGCTGGTCCATCGTCGGAAGCCCACCCCCTGCCAGGGTTTTGTGGATTCCGGAGATGTTGCCGAGCAGTTGACGACGGCAGGCGTCGATCGTGCTCGCCGCGGCACCGAGGGCGGCCACCGAGTACGGGTCGGCATCCAACATCTTGCCGTGGGCACGACTGACCCGCTTGCTCTGATAGTCGATCGCAATGTCGAGCAGTCCCTGGGCCATACCGACCACAGGAGCGGTGATCACGCTGGGGAACATCGTCGCGAACGGCATGCCGTAGAGCGCCGCAGTATTGCTCTCGCGCCCGGGGGCATCGTTCGAGTAGACCTGCGTTTTGGTCAGCGCACGGTGGGACGGCACGAACGCGCCGTCGATCACGATGTCGTTGCTACCCGTGCCGCGCAGCCCGACTGTGTGCCAGACATCCTCGACCACGTAATCGGTGCGCGGGATCACGACGTTGTAGGTGGTGGGGGGTCCGTCCTCGTTCATCTGTAGCGCTCCCAGAATGGCCCACTGACAGTGATCACTACCTGAGGAGAAACTCCACCGACCCGTGAGCTCGAACCCCCCGGGTACGGCTGTGAGCTTGCCTCCCGGCATGTAGGAGGAGCTCACCCAGGCATCGGGGTTCTCATCCCAGATCTCGTGCTGGAGCTTGCTTTCGAAGAGCGCAAGTTGCCAGTTGTGGACGCCGACGACTCCGGTCACCCAGGCCGTCGAGCCGCAGTGCTCGGCGATCGAGAGCACCGCTTCGTAGAACGCCACCGGGTCTGCCTCGTAGCCACCGAACGCCTTGGGTTTCAGCAGGCGCATCACCCCGGTGTCCGTGAGTTCCTTGACCGTGGAATCCGGGAGACGGCGGTCGGACTCGGCCTGAGCGGCGCGTTCACCGATGCCGGGGAGCAGTTCGTTGACTGCCCCCAGCACGGTGCCGACTGCAGCGTCGTGACCGGCTCCTGAACCTGGATGCGGGTCGCCTTTGCTTGGCATCTTTCCTCCTGATGTTCCGGGCTGCGCGATAGTTGGACACTAGGCGCACGGAACGTGTGTGCATGAGGGCAGGTGCCACTGGATGAGATCCGCTTCACAGGAATTTCGCACTACCGGACGAGATCCGAAAACCCTTGCATACCTATGAAAAATCCGGTACTCACACCCATTCGATGACGGAGTCCAGCGCCATCGCGTAGTGCGTCTCGACGTACTCCCCGAGATCGGCCATGTGCTGGGCCATGAGTTCCTCGGCACGGGCGCCGTCCCCGGCTGCGACAGCCTCGGCGATGGCACGGTGTTCGGCGTGGACCTCGGGGCGGTCGGCCGGCTCGATGCTGGGTCCTGCCGAGCGGATGAACTCTCGATAGATCTGGCCGACGGCGCGAGCAAAGAGACTGAGTACCGGTTGGATGCCGAGTAGCTGGCAATCACATCGTGAAAATTGCGCGCCTGCGCCCGGAAAGCGGTGCCCGGGCCCATCTCGTGGCTGGTCGCTTCCAGCAGGGCAACGCGAAGGTCGGGGGTACCGCCGATTGCCAGTTCTCGCACCAGAATCGGCTCCAGCGCCTGCCGAGCCGCGATGATGTGTCGGTATGTGACACCCATGATCTGGCAATACAGCCGGATCACGGAACTGAACTCTGCGCCGTCGCGATCGTTGACGACCGGGCCCCCGTTCGGCCCCGGTCTCACTTGGATCAACCCGATCGACTCGAGCATGCGCAGAGCTTCCCGGACCGAGGCATAGCCCACCCCGTATTGCTCGGCCATCGAAGGCACCGACGGAAGCCGGTCGCCGGCACCGAGACCCGATCCGATGATCTCGGCCACCACCTTGCGCGCGGTGTGCTCCGACATCTTCTGCGGACGTCGCAGCATGGTGGTGGGATTCGGCTCGCGGCGAACCGACTTCCGCGGGGTGGGCTTCTCAGCCTCGTCAGCAGGCATCTCTCTCCTCTGATCGCACGAGCGACCAGGGCGAAGTTCAGGCCCGCACAGAGTCGAGAACCTCTGCGGTGTGCTCTCCCAGAGTCGGTCCGGGACCGGTCTTTCGACCCGGTGTCTCGGACAACCTCACAGTCGAGCCCACCTCCCTGATGTAGCCCCAGTCCGCGTGCTCTAGGTGTTCGAACACGTGGCCCGACTCCACTGCCCATTCCTGCCAGAAGAACTCCGGCATGAACGGCGTATCCCGGGCCACCTCGTTGGCAATCCTATGCGAGTCGAGCCATTCTGTTGCAGAGGGTGTGTCGAGAGTGGCCAGGTATATCTCCAGTGAGACCCCCAGCGCCTCCTCGGAACGGAGATTGTTGACGCTGGCGCCGACCGACTGCAGTCCACTCCGCAGGCGACCCTGGGCGCTCTCCCCCACAGCCGCGACACAGACCCATCCGTCGGCGGTCTCGAACAGACGGTACGTCGGCGAGAGCCCGAGTTGCCTGGCATCGAGTCGAGCGGTGTCCAACGGCTTGTGCTCGCCGTCAGTCATGTGCTCGCTCACCGCGAACAGACTGGCATGGAGCTGCGGTGCGAGAACGAACTGACCTTCGCCAGTGCGGGCCCGATGTTCCAATGCCATCAGGATGCCGGTGGCCCCGAGGAATCCGCCGTAGTAGTCCTCACTCGCACGTGCTCGTCGTACCGGCTTGTTGCCCGTGCCCGACGCGACATACATGAGTCCCGTCAGCGCCGAAAGCAGCGGCGCGAAACTCTTCTCCATGGCGCACGGGCCATCCGCGCCCCACCCGGGCTGATAGCAATAGATGAGGTCGGGCTTGTGCCGGCGCAGCGACTCGTAGTCGACACCGAGTTTCTCCGCTTTGCCCGGCCGCTGGTTGTGCACGACCACGTCCGCGGTATCCACCAGACGGAGGAAGTGACTCTTGCCTTCTTCAGTCGTCAGGTCGAGGACGATGGCCCGTTTGCCGCGCTGACATGCTTCGAATGGGTCGGGCAGGGAACGCATCGTGTCGCCGATCGGAGGTTCGATCTTGATCACGTCGGCACCGAGGTCCGCAAGATACTTCGCGCCGTACGCAGCAGCCATGAACTGGCTGAGGTCGAGGACCCGTAGTCCCGACAACGGGTGGTCGAGCCTTGCTCCCGCAACTTCGGTCTTGGGTTCGAGTGCGAGCAGGGTGGGCAGTTCTTTCTGATGCAGGCCGACGGAGGGGGCAGGCACGGGAAGGCCCGGCATCGCGGTCGAGAACTTGATCACCGGCGCGACCTGCCGCAACGATCCGTACTCGGGGTCGGGCATGTCCATGACCAGATCGGCGTGACGGACCTGTTCGTGTTCGAGGATCTCGCCGGGCCGCAACACCGGAACGACAGCGACGTCGCGCGCGCGCAGCAAGTCGAGCCATTCGTCACGCGGCCGCGTCTTCCAGATCTTCGGCACCTCGTGTCGCGCGATCCGGAACTCGTCCTCGTTCATCGGCACTGCCATTTCGACCTTGTCCGTGACGGTCTGGAAATGCTCTCCCACTCCGAGAACGTCCATGGCGGCCTTGAAGGCCCCGTTGCCACCGGTGTGGACCATCAAGTACTCGCCGTCTCCGCACTCGAACAGGTCGATGAGCACACGGCGATGGCCGAAGTGACCTTTCTCCTCGGTGTCGAGGTAGGACTCGTCCTTCGCGGTGAACCACCAGTTCATCGGTGCCTGTCCCAGCACACCGTCGAGGATCGAGACGTCGACGCGCTGTCCGCGCCCGGTGATGCGACGGGCGCGCAGTGCGGCGAGGATCCCGATGGCTCCGAGGAAGCCCGTGGTGTATCCGATGCTCGGATGCCCCAGGAAGATCGGACCTTGCGATGGCCCGGCTGCTCGGCCATGAAGCCCATCCGAGCGGCGACCAGCGCGTCGTAACCCGGCCGGTCCCGCCACGGTCCGGAGCGCCCGTACGCAGTGGTGGAGAGGTGAAGCAGGCGTGGATTGAGGATGCGGAGATCCTCGTAGTCCAAGCCCAGCTCCGTGCTCCGTGCGATGCCGTAGGACTCGATGAAGATGTCGGCACGGCGAATCAGCTGGCGCAATGTCTCTGCGTCATCGGGATTCTCGGATCGAGCACGATGCTCCACTTGCCGCGATCCCACATCTTGCGTTCCGGAGCGGTGGCATCGATACCACCACCCGGCCGCTCGACTTTCACGACATGCGCGCCATAGTCGGCCAACAGGAGCGAGGTGATGGAGGAGGGCATCCCCCATGAGGCGTCTATGACGAGAAGTCCGTCGAGCGGCCCGGGCATGTGAATACTCCGTTCTTACTTGGAGACCAAGGTCGGGATCTGCGCGTCGCGAACCCAATCCGGAATCTCGGGGACCGTCCAGTTGAACATCTTCTCTGCGTTCTTGTAGAGAATCATTTCCGCTTCGTCGTCAGGAACATCCTTGAAGAGCTCCTCGACCGTCGACTGAGTCTCTGACCAGATGCAGTTGGCGTGCGGGTAGTCGCACTCCCAGAAGATGCGATCCAGACCGATCTCGTGACGATTCGCCAGACCGTATGGCTCGTCGATCATGCAGAACCACATGTTGCGCTTGCAGATCTCCGACGGCGTCAAGCTCTGATCCAGGTCACCCCAGTACTTGTGCAGGCCGTATTGGCGGTCGGCACGTTCGAGAGTGACCGGCACCCAACCGATGCCACCCTCCGAGTACACGAGCTTGATCTTCGGGTACTTCCGGGCCACCGGTCCGTACATCATGCCGACGGCGTGGGTGATGGTCTGCGTCATGCTCAGGGCAATCTCGAGGGCGGCCGACGATTCCGGCGGGCGGTACGCCTTCCAGCCACTGGACGCGATGTGCATGCAGACCGGAATTTCCTCGGCCTCACAGATTTCCCAGATCGGGTTCCAGTAATCCGTGTAGTAGGACGGCAGACCGAGGTTACTGGTCTCTTCCGGAATCGTGATCGCCCGGAAGCCACGCGCAAGATTGCGCTTGATCTCCTTGACCGCAGCTTCGATGTCCCAGAGCTGGATGATTGCCATCGGCACATACATCTCGGGGGCAACGAGGTGCCAGTCGTACATGAAGTCGTTCCAGGCCCTCACTGAGTAATCTGCGAGTTCCTTGTCCTGGAAGTTGATGAACAGAGCGCCCCCGAACCGCGGCAGTGTCGGGAAGCTCAGGCTCGACATGATTCCGGCCATCTCGAAATCCTTCTTACGAGCAGCCGCGTCATAGCAACCCGGGATCATGTCCTCGAATCGCATGGGCTCCCGGCCCCACTCCTCCTGAGGCTTGCCGGCGACGGCATTGAGACCCAGGTAGGTATGCCGAGTGTCTTCATACATCCAGAACTCGGCACCGTTCTCGTCCTCGAGAACACGTGGGGCGCGGTCCTTGAACCGCGCGGGAACCCGCGAAGTCCAGGTGTCGCGCGGTTCGACGATGTGATCGTCGACGCTGAACAGTTTGCGCATTGACCTTCCTTCTTCCTTGATTGGTTCAGACGGAGCTAATCGGCTCGATGGGCAGGTACGGTCTCGGGTTCTACTACCAGGTCGTGGAGTCCGAGCTCGGCGAGCACACCTGCGGTATCGGCGCCGAGTTCCGGAGCCGCGGCGAGGCCGATTCCCCGCTCCCGGCGGCGGCGGGCCATCACTTCGACGCCGGATATCCGCCGTCCACTGGGACTACGGCTACCGGGGTCAAAGGGGCAGTGTAGGTGCCCTCGGCAAGGACCACACGAGTGCTCACGCCGAGGTGCCGGGCGTGGCCGGTACCGACCGCCTCCCGAACGGTTCGCACCATCGCGGCAGGGACTCCCGCGGTAGCGAAGAGCGCTTCCCACTCGTGGGCTGGACGGGCAACGAGAGCCTGTGCGACAACTGCGGTCTCGTCGTCGCGGTCGGCCCCGTAGTCGGCGCCGCGCTCCCACGAACCGGTCGCCCGATAGGACTCCGGAAGTCCCACGATGTCGACGAAGCGTTCCCAGTACTTGCGCTCGATGGGGCAGACCAACAGCACCCGCCCATCGCTGCAGGCATACATCCGATAGCGCGAACCCATCGCCTGGAAGTCGGGGCGGGAGGGAAGATCATTGAGTCCGGCCTGCGCCTCTCGCCACATCCACGACAGAGCTGCTTCCCAGATGGAGAGGGTGACAACCTGGCCGGATCCTCCCCGCAGCCGCCTGAGAAGAGCCGCCTGGATCCCCAGGGCCGCCCAGATTCCGGCGAGCGCGGTGCCGTGCGCCTGGTACGAGGCCGGCACCCGGGGCATCCCGTCGTGCCACTCGACCTCGACGAGTCCGGCCATGACATCGGGCTGAAGGCCGTGGGCCGGCATCCCCGACCACGGACCGTCGTCGCCGTACCCGGTCACGGAGCAGTACACCAGTCCGGGGTTGACAGCCAGAAGCGTCTCGACGTCCACACCGCGCTTGCGGGCGTCCTCCGGGCGCGCGCCCACGATCACGACATCGGCCCACCGAGCAAGGGCATCGACGGCGAGTGGCCAAGCCGCAGAACGCGCATCCAGCGCAACGCTACGGGTGCCCGCATTGAGAGCATGGTGCACGTCCGAAGTGGTGCCGAACGAATTGCCGATCTGACGGTTGCCGTCTCCACCACGCGGGTTCTCGACCTTCACCACGTCGGCGCCGAATTGAACTAGCGCGCGACTCGCCATCGGACCGCTGAAGTGAGTGGAGAAGTCGACGATCCGCGGCCAGCCACGCCCCAGATCAGCCTGATTCTCCTTCAATGAATCCGATTTGCTCATAAGGTATTTCGACCCCCTTCCTCGGTTCGGCGAAACGTATGCGCGTCGGCTACATGTGAGTTGTAGCAGTGGAACAGGGCCGGTTTCACTAGCTCAGTCCCACCCCGTGACATCGGGATCTGAAACATGCATGAAACGAGGCAGTCCCGGCCACAGAAGTGACCGGGACTGCCTCGTCTCCGACGTTCGGTGTCAGTTCGTCATGAATGCCTCATCGAGCAGAATGATTCCATCGGTGGACGGAGTGGCACCATAGACATCAGGCGCCCACGGAACGAAGCCCACGCTGCGCCCCAGACGATGAATGGCTGGTCGGTGTTGACGAGGCTCTGCACCTCACCGAGCGCGGCGCGCTTGGCTTCGTCGTCAGGGGCCGACAGCACATCGGCGAGCAGCTCGTCCATCTCCGGATTGGCGTAGCTCATGATGTTGTTCGTGGATTCGCTGTGCAGCGCGCTGAACAACCGGATCTCGGGGTCCACATCCGAGAGGCTGTACGCACCGAAGCTCATGTCGAAGTCGCGGTCCACGTAGCGGCGCTTGACCAGGTCGGTGGTGCTGCTGGCGTACTCGACGGCGGTATCGAATCCGACGGCGTTCATCTGGGCCTGTACCGCCAGTGCCAATTCCTGGGAGTCGGGGTTGTTGACGCTGAGGAACGTGATCTTGCCGTCGTACCCGTCGGCTTTGGCCTCGTCCAGCCGTCGTGTGGCCTCCTCCTGCGAAGGTTCGATTCCAGGGACGCTGTTCCACTCCGACCACGACTGGAACATCTCCGTGCCGGGCATTCCTTCGCCTTCACGCACACGTTGGTCGAGCACTTCGGGATCGACGGCGTATGCGATCGCCTGACGGACGCGTGGATCCGCGGCCGGACGTCCCTCGGCAGCATTCAGCTGACCGACCATCTTCAGACTCAAGGCCTCTGTGTAACCCGGGAATTCCTCCAGTGCGGCCGTCACAGTCTCGGCGTTGCTGAGATATGCCATGTCGATTCCGCCTGTCCGGAGCGCGTCGACCTTGGGCTGGTCGCCTGCGATGGCGACGAATTTCAGACCGTCGAGGTTCGGGGCACCGCCCCAGTAGTCAGGACGAGCCGCCAGCTGCAGCTCTTGCTGGGGTTGCAGGCTGACGACTGTGAAGGGGCCTGCCCCGATGGGGGTGAACGTGTCGCCTTGCTGAGAGGTCGGCGCCACGATCATGCCGTGCCCGTACGACAGCATGGCAGGGAAGGTTCGCCACGGCTGGTTCAAGGTGAACACGACGGTTGACGGGTCCACTGCCTCCGTGCTCGTCACGACCTCTTCATAGAGCTGCGAGTGCGCACCACCTTGCGTGTTGTACCGGTCGATACTGGCGACGACCGCGTTGGCATCGAGTGGAGTTCCATCGCTGAACGTGATGTCGTCGCGCAGCTTCATCGTCCACGTCATATGATCGTCGCTCGCCTCCATCGACTGCGCGAGCCGAGGTTCGAAGGCTTGCGATTCGATGTCGAACCGCATCAGAACGTCGTACACGGCTGCCATCTCGGTACCACCGGTCGAGCCGGTGGCCTGTGTCAGCGTCGGATCGAGGTTGGTGACCGGCGCGAGCCCAGCGAAGGTGAGGGTGCCACCCTTCACCGGCGCCCCACCATCTCCTTGGTCGCCGACGATGCCGTAGGCCAGCGCCTTGGGCTCGGATGCGGACTCTCCACCCGAATCGTCGGAGCCGTCGGTGGCTGCACAGCCGGCGAGGGCGACGGCACCGACCGCGACCATCGCCAGTATTCGGCCAACCCTCTTCGAGTTCCCAATCATGAACAACCTCCTAGGTTGACGGTCGACCCTTGCCCTGACAGCACTGTCGTCGATCCTGTGCCGATGACGTGAGCCTGCGGTGCGCGGCCCGCCTCGCCGCCGACTCTAGACATCAATTACGTTGTGCCACAAGTATTTTTGACTTTCTCATGAATTCAACTCGACCGGCTCGCCCATGAAAGCAACCCTGGCCACCACTGAGATCACAGACCACTGCCGAACCGATGATTCCGACAATGCGTACAGCGGCATCGCCAATGCGTACCGCATCATCACCCCTGCGTACAACACCGCAGCTACGGTCCGCGGCACCGCAATCGACCCACGGCTACGCACCCGAGGCCGATGAAACGCCACCGACACCGATACCACCGCCACCGCCAGGTAACTTGCCGAAGACGTGTGCAACCGCGAATCCCACCTGAGGTCATCGGTGCCGGATCCGCAGTATTCGGTCGGCACCACTGCCGGCGCACTCGGACCGCAGACGTCCGAGACCAGCGCATCCGTGAACGAAAGCGCTGATCACCAGGCCTTTCATCCATACCGCTCCGGCGAGGCAGCGCATCATCGAGAACACTCACGCCGGAACGGTCTCGACACCGGCAGCCGAGTACTGCGGTGTCATCCGTCAGTCACATCGCGAGGCCTCGGCCCAGAATTCTCGTCTCGGGGTCCGCTCTGCACACAGCTTCTGCCGCCACCCGTGAGGACACCGAGCGCCTCACCGAGGATGGAGGAAATCGATGCCATTCAGTGGGACATGTGCGCCCGACTTCACGGATGCCGAAAGCTACATTCGATTCGCACCTGGTCAGGTAGTGATATGTAATCCGTCGGGACAATCCGACGTACTCACCTTCAGCTGATAGCAGGCTTCGGACACTCATGAACAGAGGAAGGAGGCGGTGACACGGTGGCGCGAACAGTGATCGAGAAAGTGATCGAACTGGTCGTCGTACTTTTCATCGTCAGTCTCGGCACGTTCGCCCTCGTATCGCTCATCCCTGGCGATCCGTCGGTCGCCGTTCTCGGTGAGGGCCGCTCGCCCGAAGAGTACGCACAGGCTCGCGAGGCGATGGGGCTCGACGACCCGTTCCTCACGAGATACTGGGGGTGGCTGTCGGGGGCTTTGCAGGGCGATCTGGGTAACTCGATGGTTCCGCCACAGGGCGCGGTGACCGACAGCATCGGTGCGGCACTTCCGGTCAGCGTGCAGCTGGCCCTCATGGGTCTGGTGATGGCGATCGCCGTGTCGATACCGCTGGCGATGTACTCCGCTCGGCACCAGGGCGGATGGATCGACCGCGTGATCAGCGCCGGCACGTTCGGCGTCCTGTCGGTCCCCAGCTTCCTGGCCGGCCTCCTGCTGATCATGGTGATGGTCAACTACCTCGGCTGGTTCCCGCGCTCGCAATGGGTGCGCATCTCGGATGGTCTGGGCCAGAACCTCTACCACGCCTTTCTGCCCGCGTTGACCATCAGCCTGCTCGAAATGGCGATGTTCACTCGAATCCTGCGCAGTGACCTGGTGTCGACATTGAAGGAGAACTTCATCCTCGTAGCGAAGGCGAAGGGCATGTCGAATACCCGATTGCTCTTCAGCGATGCGCTACGGCCGTCCTCGTTCTCGCTCATCACGATGATCGGCGTCGTCATCGGCTCGATGATCGGCAGCACCGTCATCGTCGAGACCTTGTTCTCGCTGCCAGGAATGGGCACGCTCATCGTCCGCGCGGCGCAGCAAGGAGACATACCGATGGTTCAAGGGGCTGTCTTGGTGATCGCCGCCGTCTACGTCGTCGCCAACGGAGTCATCGACATCGCCTATGGATACCTCGACCCAAGGAGCAGACGAGCCCATGTCTGAGACGACTATCGAGATGCCTGCCGACACCACCACGGCCCTGGACGACGCACGCCCGGAAGCCGTAGCCGAACCGTCGGACGTAGGCGAACGGCGAAATCTGTACCGCGCTGGGGCCGTCCTCACCGTAGTGGGCGTGCTCGCAGTCGGACTCGGGTTGACTCCGTCACTCATCACGGTGGCCCGCGTGCTGGTCATCCTGGCCGGTCTCGTGGCGCTCTACATGGGCGTGCGAAGACTCGGTCTGGCCAGATTCGGATCCGACTTCGACCTGTCCTTCATCCTGTCCTGCGCATGGCTCGCCGTACTGATCACGATGGCTCTGCTCGCCCCGCTTATGCCGTTGGCCGAGCACGAGGACACCGCCAAGACGCTCACTTCGGCGAGCTATGCCCAGCCGAGCCTGTTCTCCACACACCCACTCGGCACCAACAACTTCGGTCTCGACCTGCTCGCCCGGTCGATCTACGGGGCTCGGTACTCGCTGGCAGTCGCACTCTCCGCAGTGCTGCTCGGAATGATCGTCGGTGGCGCGATCGGTATCGTCGCCGGCTATTTCGGTGGCAAGATCGACCGGATCGTCGGGGTGCTCACGAACTCGCTGCTCGCTGTTCCTTCGCTGATCTTGCTGATTGCACTCGCCTCCGTCCTCGAACCGAACCTGCGCAACATCTCGTTCGCGTTGTCCATCCTCGCGATACCCACCATGGCGCGGATAGCCAGAGCCAACACTCTGGTGTTCTCCCAACGAGAGTTCGTTCTGGCAGCCAGGGCCATGGGCGCCACTCGGCTGCGGGTGATGCTGCGAGAGATCGCACCCAACGTCGCACTTCCCCTCGCCTCGATGGGCATGGTTCTCATCTCAGCGATGATCGTCGCGGAAGCATCGCTCAGCTTTCTCGGGCTGGGTATCCAACCGCCGACCCCGACATGGGGAAACATGATCTCGGAGGGTCAGGGAACCGTCTTCGAGCAACATCCTCACATCGTCTGGGTTCCTGGCCTGTTCCTGTTCCTGACGGTGTTCTCGCTCAACCTCGTCGGTGAAAAAGCGCAGAAGCGCACCGGCGGTACTCGGGAGGTGAAACTGTGACACACGAAGCCCCGCTGCTAACGGTAAAAGAGGTATCCACACGGTTCCGCACCAAGCGTGGCCGGCTCAGAGCAGTCGAGCAGGTCTGCCTCCAGATCGAGGCCGGCGAGACACTGGGACTCGTGGGCGAATCGGGGTCCGGGAAGTCCGTGCTAGGGCAGACCATCATGGGACTCGTCTCGCACGGCGGAAACACCACAGTCACGGGGCAAGTGCTCTTCGAAGGCCACGACATGCAGACGCTGACCCGCAAGGAGCAGCAACAGCTCTGGGGAAACGACATCGCGATGGTGTTCCAAGACCCGATGTCGGCGCTCAACCCATTCAAGAAGATCGGCACGCACATCACCGAGTCCTTGCGCGCCCATCTCGGGCTCGACAAGGCGCGGGCGCGCGAGCGGGCGATCGAACTGCTACGCAAGGTCCGGATCCCCGAACCGACCCGGCGCATCGACCAGTACCCCCACGAATTATCGGGCGGCATGCGCCAGCGAGTGGTGATCGCGATGGCCCTGGCCTGCGACCCCAAGCTGATCATTGCCGATGAACCACCACCGCCCTCGATGTGACCGTCCAGAAGCAGATCCTCGAGCTGCTCGAATCCCTGCGGTCGGAGATGCACATGGCAGGCATCCTGATCAGCCACGATTTGGGAGTCGTTGCCGGGCAGACCGACCGGGTTGCAGTGATGTACGCAGGCCGGATCGTCGAGACCGCCCCGACCCAGCAGTTGTTCGCCCGCCCGCGGCATCCCTACACCGAGGCGCTGCTCGCGGCGGTTCCCCGCCTCGAACAGGAACCTCACACACGACTCGAATCCATCGACGGTGGCCTGCCGGACATGACGAGACCACCTGAGGGGTGCGCGTTCGCGTCCCGCTGCAAATACGCGCAACAGAAATGCCGCGAAGTCGTGCCCGGCCTGGATGCGTCCTCGGGCACCGGCGCGGTCGGCCATCCACATGAAGTGGCTTGCCACTTCCCCCTGGGCGGTCTCAGTGTGGCCGAGCTCGGAATGCCCCGCGTTGGAGATGTCGACGATCGCGTGCTGGAAGTGGAGAAAATCTGATGGCCGGTAGTGGAGTTGCACATCTGCGCAAGGACGACAAGCCTGTGCTGTCCGTCGAGAACCTGGTGGTCGAGTTTCCCGCTGGTCGTCATCAGACGGTGTTCGCGGTATCCGACATCAGCTTCGATCTGTTGCCGGGCGAGACTCTCGGAATCGTCGGGGAATCCGGTTGCGGCAAGTCCACGGCCGGCCGGGCCGTGATGCAGCTGCCGGCCCCGAAGACAGGCAGTGTCGAGATCGACGGGACGGAACTGACGACGCTGAGCTCGGCTGCGCTACGCAAGTTTCGGGCCAAGATGCAGATGATCATGCAGGATCCCATCTCATCACTGAACCCACGTCGTAAGGTCAAGCACCTGGTGACCGAGGGGCCCCGAATGTGGGGACGGCAGAACAGAGAGGCCCTGGAGAAACGGGGACGCGAACTGCTGCGCGCGGTCGGCCTGGATCCGGACATGGTGTGGGATCGCCTGCCCGGCGAACTGTCGGGCGGTCAGTGCCAGCGCGTGTGCATCGCGCGCGCATGATGCTCGAGCCGAAAGTGCTCATCTGCGACGAGCCGGTGTCCAGCCTCGACGTTTCGGTTCAGGCACAGATTCTCAACCTACTCGAGCAGACGAAGACCGAGTTCGGCCTGACCATGATCTTCATTGCCCACAACATGGCCGTGGTCAAGAACATCAGCGACCGCGTGATGGTGATGTATCTGGGAAAGGTGTGCGAGATCGCGCCCAGCCGAGACATGGAAAACCAAGCACGGCATCCGTACTCGCGTCTGCTGCTGTCTTCCATACCCGATCCCGACGTCCTCCGGGGCGAAGCCGAGGCGACCCCGACGATCGAGGGCGACCTTCCCTCTCCCCTGAACCCTCCGTCCGGATGCCGCTTCCGCACACGCTGCCCGCTTGCTACGGATCAGTGCGCGGCAGAGGAGCCACTGCTGCGCGAGGTGGACGCCGACCATTACGTCGCCTGCCACCACGTCTGATTCGCTCTCGGTGGCCGAACCTTCGCCACCGGGTCGTCTCACTCGCCTACTCGTACCGCAGATCCCTCGCTGTGGTATCTGGCGCCGAAGCGCTCTTCGAGCATACGCAGGATCATCTTTCGGCCGGCCAGAATCTCCCGACGAGCCACTTCGACCTGGTCGCCGCGGTCGATCGATATCGACCACTTGTCCCACCAGGTCTCCAGGGAGGGCTCGGGCGCACGAACGGCCACCGAGAAGATCAAGTGGACGACATCGAGCTCATCTGCAGGCCGGGTCTGGAGCATGAAGTCCGACTCCGGAAAAAGAAACCACAGCCGGTCGTCTGCGATCTCGATTCGGCAACCCTCGGGTAACTCGGTGCCCCTGCGGAACGACTCGGCCAGCTTGGCATCCAAGCTGACACGAACGGCCTCGGAAGGACAGACCATGGTGACGAACCTCCAAGCGATAGTGGATAAGTCGAGGTGGATAGCACCTACGGATATGTCAACCGCCCGATGTCCGGGACCGGATGACGAATGGGTCGCGGGCTGATTCGCGGGTCGTACGTCACAACGCGCGTACGTAACCGGCCAGATCGGCCTGTACCGGCTCCTGGAGTTCGCCGGCGCCCCGAACTCCGCCGCCCCGACTGGTCGGTACCGCGGGAATCAGGCAGCTCGCAATTGACTCGGCCGTCTGCTTGACGATGCGCGCATGCACCTGAAGTGTTGCCCTGTTGGTGCTGATCGGCCCAGTGATGGAGACAGCGCCGACGACCCCCGAAGAGGCGATAATCGGGGCGGCGACACATGCCAGTCCTCTGACGGAATCACCGAAGTCACTAGCGATCCCGGTTCGCCGCGCGGTCTCCAGAATCGACTTCAGGCTGGGCGCGCCCGGGCGAGCGAAGATGGTAGCTGTATCAGCGAGGATGCGCTGCCACGCCTCCTCCGGCTGCGCGGACAGCATTGCACGGCCAACCGCGGTCCAGTAGCCGGCAAACGGCCACCGATACGCGTTGGTACGTCACTGCGTGCCGGGCCGACCTTATCGATATAGACGACCTCGTCGCCGTCCAGGATGCCCAGGTGCACGATCTGGCACACTGCTGCTGCGCCTGAAAAAGCCAGGTACAGGCCTGCGTCCGCAGTCTCGTCGCATCTGCAGCGAGGCCACCGACCTCGAAGAGGCGCAAGCCGATTCGGTAGCCGGCCGAGACTCGTTCGATCCAGCCGACATCACGCAACTGTTCGGCCAGGCGATAGACGGTGGAACGAGGAAGGCCGGTGCGTGCGGTCAGGTCATCGAGGGAAAGCGCACGTCCGTCGTCGAACGCATCTATCACCACTGCGGCGCGGCCCAGCACCGAGCGATGCCCTCCCGAACGGCGCGGAACAGTGTCCATCGCGACGTCTTCAGGGGTGTTTTGCAAGATAGTCATGACCACTCCTAGGCAATCATTAACATTGCTTCGATATATGCATAGAATATCCGGTTTGCAATTTACGTCAAGCCATCCAGGATCGAGAAGGCTTGTGCAGGAAGGTAAAACAGGTGATGGAACTACGAGGACAGAAGGAAGTCAGATGGGGAGGTAGGCATCGTCATACATGCCCCCTACCCAGCAGCGCTTGCCTCCGATTCACTTCCGCGGGACGTCGCGCCGGACCACGTAACGAGTTCGCCGGCGAAACGCTGGAACAACGTTGCGAAGTCGATGATCTCCCGCTCGTCGAATCCAGCCAGACGATCAGTGATCAAGCCGCGGAACTGCCGCTCGACCTTACTTGCAACTCGACTGCTTCTGGTGTCACCGCCAGGATCGTCACGCGGCGATCTCCCGTCGGAATAGTGCGCTCCACCAAACCTTCCCGGACGAGACCTTCCACTAGGCGGCTGGCGTGTGAGACACCGAGATTGCTTGCCGACGCCAGATCTCCGAGCCGACGAGGTCCGCGCTGATCGAGTTCACGGAGCATCGTGTAAGCGGGGCGGTCGAGCTGGACACCGGGAATTCCGGTGGCCACGGGGTATACCCCTGCGGCAGCGAAAGCCCGAGCAGCGCGTACCCAGGCATCGAGAACGCCGGCGACAGCGGTGTCACGATTCTCGATCTGTACAGATGTGACTGAGGCCATAGATCAAGAAGATCACACCTTGTTCTCTATGGCAATTATTGCGGGCAGAAACTTTTACTGAGCGGGAAAGTTTCCTTCGGCTACAACGCGAGGTGAGTACCGAAGATCCTCCGGTGATAGGTCAGCGGGAATCCCTCACCGGTCTCCACCGACGCCACCGCACCCAGCGCGATGACGTGGTCCCCGCCTTGTACCAGCTCGACCAGGTCGCATGCCAGCCAGCTCAGAGCGCCATCGAGTCGGGGAAGCCCCGCATCCGGTCGCCAAACAACGCCGTCGAACTTCCCGACACCCCGGCTGGAGGCAAACTGCAACGCGGTCGATGCCTGCGACACCGCCAGGATGTTGAGGCCGAACCTTCCCGCAGAACGTATTGCCGTGAGCAAGGCGGAACGCCGGTCGAGCGAGACCAGAACCATGGGTGGGTCCATGGAGAGCGACGAAAACGCACTCACGGTTGCTCCGTAGTGTTCGTCGTCCCACGTTGTGGTCACGACGGATACCGGAGTCGCTACCGAGGCCATTGCCTGACGGAAATCGTGCTGGATATCGGTCTCGAGCTGTGCAGTCATAGCTTGCCTTCCATCTCGTCCTGATATTGGCACTGCGGAAGATGCCGCACTGCTACGTGGTTTGCGGTCGGTAACAGGTGGCCATCAGGCCGGCGGCTGCGAACACACCGGCGGCGACGGCGGCGCACGCCCAACCGAAACCGAAGGTGTCCACGCCGTACATGTGATCGAGCGACCAGCGGCCCGGGCCCACCAGGGCGGGCACGACAGCCACGGCAGCCACCAGGACGGTGTATTCCCATCCGCCATTGAACACGAAGTAGCCCTTGCCGCGATGGTCGGTGAAGGTCGCCACCAGCATCAGACCTATGAAGCCGCGGAGGCAACAGTGGTGGCCAGCCCCACCAGAATCAGTGCGCCGGCGCCGATCTCGGTAAATGATGCCAGCCTGGCATGAAGGTGACCTGGACGCAGTCCGAGCGATTCGAACCAGCCCGCGGTCGCATCCATCCCACCGGTACCGAGAATCTTGTTCGCGCCGTGCGCGATGAGCATGACTCCCAACGCGACCCGCAGCAGCAGCATCGCCAGATCAAGTTCCGTGCTCACTCCAGTCCTTTCACCTCGCCCCTGGCCGCGTCGGTGCGGCTTAGCGCCATTCGATGACTCGATCGAGGAGTTCGGGGACCCGCTCCTCGCAGTAGTCGTTGATGTCCTGTTGATGCTCGTGTGAGAGTCGATGGGCGTCCTCGGGACGACCTTCGATGATTGCCGCCGCGATCTGGCGATGAGCGTCGAAGAAGTCGTCGTGCTTGGACGAGAGGTCGATCGCTCCGAGCACCTGCTCACGGAAGATCGCCGACATGGCACTCACCGAGGTACTCAGCACGAGGTTCCCACTCAGCGCGTAGACTGTCTCGTGGAATTGCGGTGTGGCACGCCATATTCCGCGTGGTTGTACAGCATCATCGGCGTCCGGATCCCCTTCCCCGAAGGTGGCCAGCAGCTGGCTGCGCGCCTCCTCCGGATCGGAGCGCCGCGCAGCGAGGTCGGCCAACCACGGCTCGAGCGCGACCTTCGACTCGGCCAGTTCGCGGTAGGTCGCGCCCGCTAGCCGGTAGTACAGCGCCGAGGTACGCCCCAGGTCCGAGGCGTCCACAGCTGCCATCACCGGTCCGCCACCGCGGCCCTGTTTGACCACGACCAGTCCCTGCGCTTCCAGTATTCGCAGCGCCTCGCGCAGGGTGGTCCGGGCGACGCCGTAGTTCGCCATCATCGTGACTTCGGAGGGCAGCACATCACCCGGCTCGACGCCGTCGTCGAGCATCGCCTCCACAATCGCGCGCGCCAGCACCTCGGCGAGTTTGAGCGGACGCATACGCTGCGGCAGCGGGTTCAGCAACGTCGGGTTGCCGCGTCGCACGCGTTCGCCTTCGACTCCGGTGGGTTGTTTCATGTGCCCGACTCCTCGCATCAGATTCCTGCGTCCCAACCACAACGTCTCATGCGTTGAGCGCGACCTGCTCCAGGAGGGTGGAAAACTTCTTCTCGGCATCGGCCGCCGGGTGGGCACGTGCTCGCGGGGAACCTCACGCGGCTCGTACTCTCGCATCAGCAGTCGGGCCACGGTGACCTTGTGCACCTCGTCCGGGCCGTCGTACAGACGGGCGGCGCGCGCGCGGCGGTACATGTACTCGAGCGGGAGGTCGGACGAGTAGCCCAATGCGCCGTGGACCTGGATCGCGCGGTCGAGTACGTCGTAGAGAACGCGGCCGCCCCAGAACTTGATCATGCCGATGTCGAGGCGGGCGTCGCTGTAGGGACGCCCCTCGTCGTGGAGGCGATCCATCCGCCACGCCGCCTGCAGGGTGAGTAGACGCGCAGCCTGCATCGCCGCATACGACTCGGCGACCCAGTCCTGGATCATCTGCTTGTCGCTGAGCAACGATCCGTGGGCATTTCTGCTCACGGCCCGCTCGCAGAGCATGTCGAAAGCACGTTGACTCTGTCCTACCCAACGCATTGCGTGGTGGATCCGGCCGGGGCCGAGACGGCCCTGTGCGAGAGCGAATCCGCCGCCGCGCTCGCCGATCAGGTTCTCCTCGGGCACGCGGACGTTGCGGTAGACCACCTCGGCGTGACCGCCGTAGTCGTCGTCACGGACGTCCGGCTCGGCCATCGTCGGGATATTGCGTACCACCTCGAGGCCCGGAGTCCCCGAGTCCACCAGGATCATCGAGAAGGCCTTGTGCGGGCGGACGTCCTCACCGAATTCGGTTCGCACCATCACGATGTGGAAGTCGGCCAGCGCAGCATTCGTGATGAACCACTTGTGCCCGTCGATCACCCACTCGTCGCCGTCGAGGGAGGCGGTGGCAGCCATCAGTTTCGGGTCGCGCCGGCGCCGGGCTCGGTCATCGAGTAGCTAGAGGTGAGCTCGCCGGCCAGGAGCGGTTCGAGGTATTTCTTGCGCTGCTGTTCGGTCGCTCCCAAGGCCAGCAGTTCGGTATTGCCGGAGTCAGGGGCGTTGTTGCCGAAGATGTGAGGGGCCAGGTGTGAGCGTCCGAGGATCTCGTGCATCAGACCGAGCTTGACCTGACCGTAGCCGGCTCCTCCCATGGAGGAGGGGAGATGAGCGGCCCAGAGCCCCTGATCCTTGACCTGTTGCTTGAGCGGTTGAATCAAACGTAGGTAGTCGGCACGCCCCTCGCGCCCACGAAAGCGCTCACCGAGTGTCTCCAGCGGAAGGATCTCCCGCTCTACGAATTCCCGCATCCAGGTGAGTTTCTGTTCGAAATCAGGGTCGGTGGAGAAATCCCAGGCCATCGCATGGTCCTCATCGATACGGGTGGCTCACGTGCCACACGGAATGGTCAATGCCGCCCCCAACGGCTAGCGCAAACGTACACAAAACATCTATACATGTCTATGTTTAGAGGTTATTACGTCCATGCCACACCCCGAACGCTCCGGAGGCCCGCATGAATCTGACAACGATCCTTGACATGGCAAACATCAGCCACCCCGACCGCATAGCCCTCGGCCCTTCACACGACGGCACCACCTACCTCGAATTGAGAGAACAAGCCGCTCGCGGCAGCCGAGTACTCACGGACCTCGACGCGGGAACGGTCGTGTTCGTGGGCACCAACGGACCGCCGCTGCCTGTCCTGGCCTTCTCCTCCGCCTGGGCGGGACTCCCCATCGCACCGCTCAATTACCGACTGCCCGGCGATCAACTCCTTGCTCTGGTACGACGCCTCGACCGGCCGGTCGTCGTCGCCGACGACAGTTACCTGGGGACATTCGCCGGCACCGAGATCACCGCAATGTCCGTCGACGACTTCACCTCTCGCCTCGTCGCCGCAAAACCATCAGGCGTGTCCGCCGAGGTCGACGAGGAGGCAGTGGCGGTAATCCTCTTCACCAGCGGTACCACGTCGGCCCCCAAGGGAGTGCTGCTCAGGCACTCCAACCTGATTTCCTACGTGCTGCAGACCGTCGACCTGGGTAACGCAGGCGCAACCGACGCCGCATTGGTCAGCACCCCGCCGTACCACATCGCCGGCATGGGAACGATCCTCACCAACGTCTATGCCGGGCGCCGGATGGTCTACCTGGCCTCCTTCTCGCCCGAAGCCTGGCTCGACCTGGTCCGGACCGAGCGGATCAGCAGCGCCATGGTGGTTCCCACCATGCTGACGAGGGTCGTGGACCATCTCGACGGCGCACCCTCCGGCACCCCCGACTTGCGATCTATCGCGTACGGCGGAGCCGGATGCCTCTACCGGTCCTCGAACGCGCCCTGGTCGCATTTCCCGATACCGGATTCGTCAATGCATACGGTCTGACGGAGACCAGTTCGACGATCGCGCTCCTCGGCCCCGACGATCACCGCGCAGCGTTGGCCGCCGACGATCCGGCCGTCCGGGGCCGGCTCACCTCCGTCGGACGTCCCGTTCCCGGCATCGAGGTCCTGCTCCGCAACGAGGACGGCACACCCGCCGCGCCCGGAGCGACCGGTCTGCTCTGGGTCCGCGGCGCCCAAGTCTCGGGGCAGTATCTGGAGCATGGATCGGTCCTCGACGACGACGGCTGGTTCCCCACCAACGACCGAGCACGCCTCGACCGTGCCGGCTACCTGTTCATCGAAGGACGAGCCGACGACACGATCATCCGAGGAGGCGAGAACATCGCGCCCGCCGAGGTCGAGGATGCCGTCCTGACCCACCCGGACGTCTCCGACGTCGCTGTCGTCGGCCTCCCCGACGACGAGTGGGGCGAGCGGATCACCGCGGCCGTGGTCCGGGTCGCCGGCAGCAGCCTGACCGCTGACGAAGTCCGGAGCTGGGCCCGACGACAAGTGCGCGGCTCCCGTACCCCGGACGATGTCGTCTTCGTCGACGATCTGCCCCGCACCCCCACAGGCAAGGTCATCCGCCGCACCTGGTCGCGGAGCTGACCGCCATGTCCGCCACTGCAGTCGACGACGTGTCATAACGACAGCGGATCGGGCCCGACCTCGATCCCATTGATCGGCACAACGTCGTTCCACCCCGGCCGTGTCGTCAAATAGATTGCCTCTCATCACATCAGGCAACCCGAATCGAGGTGCCCGAGACCATGGACACAATGACGTCCACCGGTCCGGCCGTGGTCGCGATCAGCAATCTCAGCAAAAGCTTCCAGCGGCGGGACGGAGCCACGATCACGCCGGTCGACGAGATCTCGCTAGAGGTTCACGCCGGCGAGTTCGTGGTGCTGCTGGGTCCGAGCGGCTGCGGCAAGACCACACTGCTGCGCTGCGTCGCCGGACTCGAGCAACCCGACAGCGGCGAGATCGACATCGGCGGCCACACCGTCTTCTCCTCCACACAAGGTGTGCTCACCCCGCCCGAACGGCGCTCGGTCAGCGTCGTCTTCCAGAGTTACGCGCTCTGGCCGCATATGACCGTGTTCAAGAACGTCGCCTACCCACTGCGTCGACGTCACCTGGGCACGGCGACCGTCGCCGAACGGGTCGCACACGTGCTCGAACTCGTCGGGGTCGGGCATCTGGCGCAGCAGTATCCGGGCCAGCTGAGCGGTGGTCAGCAACAGCGTGTGGCACTTGCCCGTGCCTCGTGGCGGGCAACGACCTCGTCCTCTTCGACGAACCACTGTCCAACGTCGACGCCAAGGTCCGTGATCAGCTCCGCGGCGACCTGCTCGAGATGCAGCAGGAACTCGGGTTCGCCGCTCTGTACGTCACCCATGACCAGACCGAGGCGATGGAACTCGGGCATCGGATCGCCACCCTGCGCGACGGAGTGATCGAGCAACTCGCTCCGCCCCAAGAGGTCTACTTGCGCCCGGCCAACCGCTACGTGGCTAACTTCGTCGGACGAACCAACGAGTTCGACGGGCCGGCCACCCGAGTCGACGGCGACACCGTGGAGTTCAAGTCGGCCCTCGGCCCGATGCTCGGCGTCTCGAACCGCACGTTTCCGATCGGCAGTCATGTGCTCGGAGTTGTTCGCCCCGAGTCGATCCGGATCACCGAGGATCCGCCCGTCACGAAGTCAAATGTCCACTCCGGCACCGTGCGCAACGTCGTCTTCGGCGGCGCACAAGTACGGATCCAGGTCGACCTCGCCGGTGAGTCGATCGAGGTGTGGCGTCCCAGCGACACTCCAGCGCCTGAGCTCGGCACGACGGTGTGGGTCAGCTTCGATGCGGCCAACTGCTGGCTCATGGACGGCACGGAATTGACCACCGTCACCGAGCAGGATCACCGGTGAGCACGCCGTCGTCGGTCGCGGACCGCCCCGCGTCGTCGCCTGAGCCGGACCGATCTACCCGGCCGAGCGCACCGGCTCGATATGTACGCTGGGCGCAGCAGATTCGCCACCGGCCGCTTCATTCGGTCACCGCTCTGGTCACCCTCGTCCTATGCGCACTGCTGCTCTATCCGCTGACCATCATGGTCTGGCGCACGTTCGTGCTCAACGGCGACGTGATCGGCTTCAGCGACCTCGAACGCGTCTTCACCGACTCGCGCACCCGTTCCGCGATCATCAACACGGCGATCATTCTGTTCACCGCAGGTCCGCTGGCCCTGGTCATCGGTGGCATGCTCGCATGGCTGAACGAACGGACCGATGCCCGCTTCGGGATCATCGGCGAACTCCTCCCCATCGCCTCCCTACTCGTGCCGCCGATTGCGGGCTCGATCGCCTGGACCTTCCTTCTCTCCCCCAACAGCGGATTCGCCAACGTCTTGTTCCGTGATGGACTGGGCTTCTTCGGTATCCATATGGAGAGCGGCCCGTTCGACATCTTCAGTTGGTACGGAGTGATTCTCGCGTACACCGCATACATGGTTCCCTACGCCTATCTGCCGCTGGCCGCGTCGCTGCGTTCCCTCGATCCCGCGCTCGAGGAAGCGGCTCGCATGTCGGGTTCTTCACCGCTGCGCACCTTCGTCACAGTGACGCTACCGGCCATCAAACCGGCCGCGCTGTCGGCAGTCTTCCTCGTCACGGTGGTCTGCCTCGGCATCTACTCGGTGCCGAGCATCCTCGGTACCCGATCCGGCATCGACGTGATGTCCACCCGCATCGTGCAGTCGATGAAGTTCTCCTATCCTCCGGACACCCGCGGCGCCCTGCTGCTCGGGTTGGTGATGCTGATGGTGATCGGCGTCGTGTGGATTCTCCAGACGCGTAGCGTCCGCAACGGGAATTACGCCCGGATCTCATCTCGAGGACAGTCCAACTCGGTGGTGGCACTGGGACGTTGGCGGCCCGTCGCGCGCGTCGGCATGCTCGGCTATCTGCTGATGATGTCGCTGGTACCACTGACCGCGATCCTCTTCGTCTCCGTTCAGAGCTACTGGACCCCGGACGTAAAGTGGGGAGAACTCGGCCTGCAGAACTATCGCGCGCTCCTCTCCAGCAGCGGACCGGCCGGCGAAGCTCTGCGCAACAGCCTCTGGCTGGGCACCGTCGGTAGCATCGTCGGAGTCCTTGCCGCCGTATTCGCCGCGCTCTACCTATACCGCAGTCGATCGTGGTTGGCCCGGGCCGCCGACGGCGTACTCAAGCTGCCCGGCAACATGTCACACATCGTGCTGGCCGTCGCCTTCGTCCTCGCCTTCGCCGGTGATCCGTTCCGGCTCGGCAACACCCGCTGGCTGCTGCTGGTCGCCTTCATTGCGGTCTACCTCTACCAGGCAGTGCTGCAGGCCTCCGACGCGCTGGCCCGCGTCGGTAACGACCTCACCGACGCTCCTTCACCTCCGGCCACGGCGAGAGTCGCACGCTGCGCTGGGTGACGCTACCGCTGATGGCGCCCGGCCTGGTCTCGGCCGGAATACTGTTCTTCGTCCACATCATCGGCGACGTCAACGCCGCCGCGATCCTGGCAGGCTCCCGGAACCCGGTCGTCGGTTCGACGCTCGTCGATCTCTACGAGGGCGGCGATCACGCGCAACTCGCAGCCCTCGCCGGAATCCTCAGTCTGATCTCGGTGATGTTCGTACTCGCCGCACTGTCGCTCGCCCGGTTCGTAAGTCGTCGCCGATAGACCTCGTCATCGACACACCTGCGCTGCCGTCCACACCCCAGAGAGGTACACACCCGATGTCGTCACCGATCCGACGCCGACTCCGCATCTTCGGCGCCCTCAGCACCATTGCCCTTCTGCTCGCTGCGTGCGGCGAGAACGGCGTCGACGGCCCCAGTCAGGCAATGGACTCGTTCGACGCGGTCGTCGCGGCCGCACAGGAGGAAGCAACGTCGTCGTCTACAGCGCGTACAACGCCGAACTCACCCAGGGCCTGGCCGACGCGTTCGAGGACGAATACTCCATCACGGTCCAGGTGGTCCGTCAGGCCAGCGCCGACCTCAACGCCCGATTCGCCGCCGAATCCGAGGCAGCGTCGTTGGGAGCCGACTTACTCTGGCAACCTGATCCGGTCTTCGCTGAGGACTCGGCAGAGAACGGCTGGCTGGCACCGCTGGACCCGGCGCAGATTCCCAACCTGGAGCTGGTCGATACCGCCGAGCAGACCGAGTATTACGTGCCGGTCCTCGAACAGCCCTGGGGTATCGCCTACAACACCGATCTGATCAAAGGCGCTCCCCCTGCCTCGTGGGAAGACCTGACCACCGGCAGCGCCCTCGAACGCGGCCTGCTGGTCGCGGCACCGCAGAACAGCGTCGCCACCGCAGGCGTCTACAACTTCTGGCTCAACTCCTTCGGCGAGGACTACTTCACCGACCTGCAGCGAGTCCAGAACTACGCCATGGGAGATTCGGTGAGCAACGCCATCCAGCAAGTCGCGGCCGGTGAAGTCGGGGCCTTCGTACCCGCTCCGCTCAGCACCGTGTCAACCGTGCAGAAAGCCGGTGCCCCCGTCGAAGTCGTCATTCCCGACAGGACCACCGGCTTCGCCATGCTCGCCTCGATCAGCAACACCGCCCCCAACCCGAACGCGGCGCGACTGTTCGTCGAGTTTCTCCTTTCCGATGCCGGACAGGCGATCGCCGTCGGCGATCTCGCGGTTCCCGTCATCGAATCGGTAACCTCTGGAATCTCACGTCCTGCGGAGTACGTACCCACCGACAACGTCGAAACCTCTGCCCGCCTCGACGAAATCAGCGGACTGGTTACACCGTGACAGCAAGTGCAATCACCTTCGGATCAAGCTACCCAACCTCAGTCCACTCGCCTCCCGAGAATCGATCCTGATCACGGGGACGACTGCCGAGCGGCTCGGCTTCACCGCGGTCTGGGCCAGCGACCACGTGGTCTTCACCCCGACCACCGAGCACGATCACCCTGACCGCCGATTCCCCGTCGCCTTCGACACCCCCGCAGTCGATCCGCTCGTCGCGCTGGCGCTGGTGGCCGGATCGACAGATCGGATCGAACTCGGCACCTCGGTCCTGGTGCTCGCCAACCGCAATCCGGTGGTCGTCGCCAAGTCTTGGGCATCCCTCGATCTGCTCGCCCCCGGCCGGGTCCTTGCCGGCATCGGTACCGGCTGGCAAGAGAACGAGTTCCGCGCGCTCGGCGCCGGCGATCGCTTCCATCGTCGCGGCTCGGCCACGGCCGAGTTCATCGATATCCTGCGCACCTGCTGGAACGATCCGTCGCGCGGGTTCACCGGCGAGTTCTATTCCTTCGGACCGCTCCACTTCGAGCCACGCCCCGCGACCGGAATCCCGATCCTGCTTGCAGGGAGCAGCGCGCGGGGCCTGCACCGTGTCGCGACCCACGGCGACGGCTTCCACGGCACGAACCTGAGCCCCGCGGCCGCAAGCGAGGCGATCGCACAGATCGAAAGGTACGCCGAGACCCACGGGCGCCAGTCAGGACCTCGGCTCTTCACCACCCTGTGTGAACTCGACCTCCGCGATCAGATCGGGCCCGAACAGGACTACGGCGGGATCCACCTCGTCGGCAGCCCCGAACAGGTTGCCGAGCGGATCCTTGCATTCACCGATGCGGGGTCACTCACATAGCGCTGCGAGTTCGTGCGTTGTCGGGCAGCACCCGTAAGGAAATCTCGCCCCAGCTGTCCCTCAAAGCCGGATTGGAGCAGCTCGAGCGGTTCACCGCCGAGGTCATACCGTTGGTCGAATAAGTTGCTCGGCCCCGGTCCGTAAACGTGCTTTCTCGGGCGCCGGTGTCATCGCGATCGGGTATCCCGGCGCAAGAACGTAGTGGGCGTGACAGATTCGCTCTGCTTCATTCCGGCAATGAACTTGGTGCTTCGAGCAACACGGCTCGAAACGCTGGAAGGATGATCTGCTGGATGATCGCACAGCGATGCCAGCGATCCAGCCGCGCATCTGCGTACTCATGCCGGTGCCGAACCGGCCGGACCTCGCGAACGCCTGGGTAGTCCGTATTCGGGCATCCGAATCAGATGGCTGAGGTTACGGCAGATCGATGTCGGTGCTCACGTTCTGACCCCGCGTCCACGCACCGAAGGTTCATCCGGCGTCTCTCCATGTTTCGTCGGAGGAGTCGTCCTCGAGTGGGGGCGGCTTCTCGCGGCGGTCCCGTGCGGCAATCACACGTCCGAACACCAGGCAGCGACGACCGACAGCGCGAGCCATGCGATGAGCAGCCAGACGATCCAGTGCATACCTCGCGTATCGGCCGAATCGGATGATTGTTACCGATCGATACATGCATCACCCTACGATTCACCCCACCCCGTAACGCGTCTCTATAGCCCTTCGACCTGCTGATCGCAGCCAACGAGAGGCACCCATCCGCCGCAGCAAACACGTCCCGATACCCTCTGCCAGGACACTCAGTTACTGGCAGCTCCGGCCACCGCACCTAAAATTCCCTCCCGCCTGCAGGGTGGTGCGACGCCCGATGGCTCACTACTCGACGCCAGATATCTATTGCCCATCAGGCCGCTCTGCAGTCGCATTCCGCAACCCGTCGTACAGAATCATGGCAATGCACTCCGCATCGCCTCTCCACCCTTCCGTGCGTATCCCGCAGATACCGCCGAGGGCGCGCAGGACGATGCGTCCGCTGATGCCTGTGCGGATCAGCCGGCCGCTGCACCTGCATTGATCAGTTCGTCCAGGGCGCACGCCATTTCATCTCGGGTGTCGTTGTAGACGGGTGAGTCGGTCGCCATGATGCTCTCGAGGACTTCACCCATCCCCCTGCCTACGGCCGCATGCTCCACGAGCAGCAGCAGGAAGATGCGGAGGGCTTCATCCGGGGCGTGCTGATCGAGAAGCCGAGCCGGGGTCGCGCAGAGCTCTTCGACTTCGTGGCGGTATACCTCCGCGACGAGGACCTCACGTGTGTCGAAATGTCGATACAGCGTGCCGATGGACACGCCTGCCCGACGCGCGATCTCGTCGACATGGACGTTGTCCTCGGCAAGGAGCGCTTCTCGCGCAGCAGTGAGGAGCGCTTCGCGGTTGCGGCGGGCATCGGCGCGCAACGGGCGTGGTGACGACAAGTTGATCCTCCGTAAGGTGAGCCCGACTCCGTTTATGTGTATCGTTTCCGGAGTCGGGTTCACCTTACTGATGGAGTGCAACGATGACGATTAGCAACACCATGAACTTTCGCCTGACGTCACTGGTCGTGGACGCCGGCGACTTGGAGAGCGAGAGCTCGTTCTGGCACAGCTTGTTAGGAGCTCGATCGCCAGGACGGAAACACATCACTTCCTGCAAACTGACGGATTCCCCATGATCGTGATCCAGCATGCGCCGCAGCATGTCACGCCGAAGTGGCCCGACGGAGCATCCCAGCAAATCCACTTCGACCTCACCACGGATGACGCCGTTGCCGCAGACAAGACCGTTCTCGACGCCGGTGGTCGACGGCTCCGGCCGACGGACGATCACGTCGCCCCCGACCGAGGCGGCTCGCGTGTGTATGCCAGCCCGTCAGGACACCCGTTCTGCGTTCGATATCCGAAGTGATGTGCCGGAAGACATGTCGGAATTCGCGCCTTGGATTCACCCTGTCCATCGATTGACCGGTTTGGCGCGCCAGGGCGAGGAGAGCTGCGGTTCGGGCGAGTAGTGATTACCAGGCGACGGGACCGTTGACGTCGGTGAAGGTTCCGGTGGGGCCGTCGGTGTCGATGATGGTCATTGCGACAGCCTGGCGTGCCCCGTCCCGAGGAGTGCCGGTTCCGTGGTGGTTGTTCAGGTCGGTGGCGATGAAGCCGGGGCAGACGGCGTTGACGAGGATCCCCTCCGGGTGCAGGTCCCGGGCATACATCATGGTGACCGATGTCAGTGCCGTCTTCGAGGGCACGTAGCCGACCGCTATCGGGTCCGGATTGGCGAAGTCCGAGATCGCGGATAGAGAGCCGGCACTGCTGGACACGTTCACGATGCGGGGAGTCTTCGACGCTCGCAGGAGTGGAAGGAAGGCGCTGGTGACGGTGATGACTCCGAAGACGTTGGTCTCGAAGACGTAGCGGACGTGGTCGACGTCTGCGGAACGGGGAAGCTGGCCGGCGAAGTCTGCTCCCGGCTGGTTGCTGATGCCTGCATTGTTGACCAGAGCATCCAGTCGGCCGTACCGCTCCTCGACTGCTTCAGCTGCTGCCTCAACCGACGCCTGGTCGGTGACGTCGAGGACGACCGCTGTGACGTCGCCGCCTTCGTCACGGAGCTGTGCAGCCGCCTCCTCGCCGCGTTGCTGAGTCCGCGCGCCGATGATGACGGTGTGTCCGAGCCGCGCAAGCTGGGCTGCGATCTCTCGGCCGATGCCCTTGTTCCCGCCGGTGACGAGTGCGATCAGGTTGGAGTTCATGAAGTGCCTTCTTTCTGGGGTGCGATTCGGTGATCTTGTGGCGTTGGTCGTCGTGGTTGATACAAGACTCGCACCCGAGGAGCGGACTGTGAATAATCAATAGTCCGTCTTTTTTGCTCTAGAGTACGGATATGGAACGCGGTGATCACCTGTCCGAAATCCTCGATTTCGTCGAGGTGCGCAGTGCGGTGTCCGGCGGGTCGGTGGTCGAGGGGCGCTGGCGCACGGCCAGCACGATCGATAACGACCTCAAGTTCATCGCCGTTGTCCATGGGAGCGCGCGCCTCCAAGTCGACGGGGTCCCGGAAGTCGTCGAGCTGGGCTCTGGGGACGTCGCGGTGCTCAATGGCAGGAGCTGGTTGAAGATCGAAGGCGGGCAGGGTGATGATGAACCTCGCGATGTCGAGCCACCCGATATCGCCGCGGCGTTGCCGAGCGAGCCTCTCGCCGGGGACGTCGACGCCTTGATCGGTGGTCGCATCGACTTCGACCCGGTCGGCCGCGAGTTCCTGCTCAGAACGCTTCCGCCGCTGCTACACGCGCGAGCAGAAGATGAGGCAGGGCGATTCCTGCACGGCACGTGCGACGGATCTTCGATGAGCTCGTCGATCGTCGTCCCGGCGCTGAGTTCGCAGTTCGGCAGCATGCCCAGCTGCTCGTGCTCGAGATCATTCGCTGGCTGTCTGCAGATGCGGACCTGCCTGCGGGATGGCTCGCCGCGAGCACCGACGAGACGTTGCGCCCCGCCCTCACCGCCATGCACTCTCGTCCTGAGAGGGCATGGCGACTCGAGGAGCTTGCTCACATCGCTTCGATGTCCAGGACGACCTTCGCAGAGCGATTCCGCAAGGCAGCAGGCATCCCGCCACGCGCGTACCTGCACGACTGGCGGATGTTCGTCGCCCAGCGCGCGCTGCGTTCCAGCGACACCTCGGTCGAGACCCTGGCGCGCGCAGCGGGCTACCGATCGGCGAGCTCGTTCAGCACCGCGTTCAAGAAGCACGTGGGCGAATCACCGCTGAACTACCGGGCAACGATGAGCCGGTAGCGCAGGCCGTGTCCGAATGAGCAAGACGGGAGATCAGCTGTCCGTCTACTGCGACGCCTCATCTCCCTTGACGTCAGTGCAGGATCAGGATTCCTCAGAGCCAGGCCCCATCATGCTCGAAACCTGTTCTCAGCTACTACCGAAGGGCGGAGCTCCGGCGCCGGGAGCGGGCAGAGCGGGAGCTGTTCCTGGCACTGTGACGACCGTGGACGCCTGCTGGACTGTATGTGCGAGCATCCGGCATGTTTTCGACACAAACCGGCGTGGAAACTGCGTGCCACCGCAGGGAACGAGCGATGCAGCATCCGTGGGAGCATCGATCGTGTGAACCTACTGCTGGTATCCGGGAGCACGAGGGCGCACTCGACCAATGCTGCCGCCCTCGCGTCGGTCGCCGACTCGGCTCCACCCACAGCGACCACAACGATCTACCGAGGGTTGTCGGCACTTCCGGCATTCAACCCCGACGACGACCACGATCCACTCCCCGACGAAGTATCCACCCTCAGGCAACTCATCCGAGCCGCGACGCAGTCCTGTTCTGCACACCCGAATACGCCGGCACCCTGCCCGGCAGCTTCAAGAACCTCCTGGACTGGACCGTCGGCGGCACCGACATGACCGACAAACCGGTGGCGTGGATCAACGTCGCCGCACCGGGTCGCGGGCACGGCGCCGTGAGCACCCTTGAAACCGTCCTCGGTTACGTTGGAGCACAACTGATCCCGACGGCATGCATCGCCGCACCGGTGGGGCGGGACGACGTCGACGACGACGGAGTCATCCGGAACGAGGAGATCTCACGGGCACTGGCGCAGATCTGGGTCGAGCTACGACGGCCGTGACGGTCGAAGACCTCACGCAGGCACCTTGTCGAGGAAGCCATGGACACTCCGAATGCGGCCGCTCTCGTCGCTGACGAGCACGTCGAATCCGATCACAACCGGTTCGGCGTGCGCGGGACCGAGGCCCCACTGGAATCGCGTCTGGCGATGGTGCGCGTCGGCTTCGCCGACGAGCGAGAACACATAGCTCGGGAACTGGGCCTGCACCGCTGCGATCGTGGCACTGATGTCGTCGCGGCCGGAAACATCGACCATCGGGTCGGTGTAGGTGGCGGCTTCGGACCAGTGATCGGCGAGTAGGCGTTCACGGGTCGCGTCATCGGTTGCGTTCCAGGTTTCGAGGTAGAGATCGACCGGAGTATGCACTGCAGGACCTTTCGTTTCGACGGCGCAGCGTTCGCGCTGCATTGGGTCCATCGTCGGCGACGGCCGCGAGGGAAGTCGATTATCTCGGAGGTAATCGATCCGCTCATTCCCCTGGTCGCGCGCACACCTGCGCGAAGCCCCGTTCGACGTACCAATTCTCGATACGCACATACTTGCTAGATTCGAAGGATGCTGAATTCTGCTCGTCACCTGAGTGTTCCGGGTTGCTTCCTCAGTTACCGCGATTCCGGTGGTGCCGAGCCCGCCGTGGTCTTCCTGCACGGTGCGGGGGCGGATCATGTGATGTTCATCGAGCAGGCAGAGGCCGTGCACACTGATGGCCGCAGAGTGGTGCTGCTGGACATGCGAGGCCATGGACAGTCCCGCCCCAGCAGTCTCGCGATCACGGCCGAGCAACTGATGGACGACGTCGAATCCCTCACCGCAGCGCTTGCGCTCGAGCGGCCCGTTCTTGTTGGTCATTCGTTGGGCGGCAACCTCGCCCAGGCGTTGATCAGGCGCTCCCCGCACGCGTATTCTGGCTTGGCCGTGTTGGATTCGACGTGGAACACCGGTCCGTTGAAATGGGTGGAGAAGCAGATGCTTCGTCTGGCCGCCCCCGGACTCGCCCTCATCCCGGCGGCAAAGTTCCCACGCATCATGCCGCGGCTCGGCAACAACCGAGGCCGCACGCCAGGACGCCGAGCGGGCATTCTCACAGGTGACGAAGCGCGATTTCCTGGAGATCTGGCGGGCGACGACGACGCTCGTCGACCCGGACCCCTCGTATCGGACGCCGGTGCCGCTCTGTCTGATTCGCGGAGCAGAAGACCGCACCGGGAACATCGCGTCCGCAATGCCCGCGTGGGCACGTCACGAAGGTGTGAGCGAACTGGTGGTGCCGGACGCCGGCCACCTCGTGAGTCAGGACGCGGCCGAAGCGGTGACCGCAGAGTTGATGCGATTCCTCGCGGCGAACTGGGCCACGAAATAACGTCCCACAGACGAGCACGCGTTCCGTAGTTATTTTCGTGGTCCGGCAACCCCGACCGCATGCTTGATCGTGCTCGCGTCGTCCAGAACATCGAGCATCGCCCGAGCGAGATCGGCACGGGCGATGCTGCCGGGAACGTTGGCATCGACAGCCGCGCGGTAACTACCGGTTCCGGGTTTGTCGGTGAGGTACGGGGGCCTCAGGATGGTCCAGTCGGATTCACTCCGTGTCAGCCGCGCCTCCATCTTTTCGAGGTCGGCGTAGACGTTTCGGAAGATCACCCGGACGAGCGGCCGAACGGTCAGCCGGGACCACACTGACTCTTCCGCGTCGAGAAAGACGGGTTGGGCGCTCAGCGCAACCACCCGGCGGACCCGGGTCGCTCCATCGCGTCGAGAATGGCGCCGATCGCGGCCGAACAGATGTCGCTGGTGTCTTTGCGGCCGTGCGGGCCAAGCGCCGACAGTGCGGCATCGCGACCGTCGAGCGTCGACTCGAGGGAACTGCTGTCGAACACGTCGGCGACGACGGTGTCCAGCGCCGGATGGTCGATCGTCAACCGAGAGGGGTCGCGAACAACGGCAGTGACATGGTGCCCGGCATCCAAAGCCTGCCCGACGAGGAGACGCCCGGTGCCGCCGGTCGCGCCGAAGATGGTCAGTTTCATGCGATCTCCTGTTTCAGTCGACTGTGATCCGGACAGGTCGGCATCTCACCTTCCACGTATGCGACTTTCAGTCTGCGCAACCGCTGTCGAATAATCCAACCGATCCGATTGATCGCTACGATCGAAAATTGCGATGGAGCCGTCGGCCGAATGCGGCGGCGGGCTGAACGATAACAACGCGCCCCGGTTAATGTTCCGAGCATGGACACCCGGACTTCCCCGAGACCCGCAACCCCGCTGGCGTGGTTGGCGCAGCGATATACGCTGTCTCCCCGTTCGCTTCGGTGGGCGAGTACTGCTGCCCTGGTCATGAGCCTTTTGGTTGTTCTCGGAGGGCGGAATTGTCCGGGTGACGGGATCGGGACTGGGATGCCCGGACTGGCCGACCTGCGCAGGTGGTTCGGTTGCACCCACCGCTGAGATGGGCATCCACGGCGTAATCGAGTTCACCAACCGGATGCTGACATGGGTGCTCACCGCTGCAGTCGGATGGGTCATTATCGCTGCACGTCTACAGCGACACTCCGATCCACGTGTTGTCAGGTGGGCGTGGGGTCAGTTCTGGCTTGTTGTTCTCAACGCTGTCGTCGGAGGCGTCAGCGTCCTCACGGATCTGAACCCGTACATCGTTGCGGCGCATTTCCTGGCCGCGGTACTTCTCCTCACCGCAACTGCCGTTACTCGCGACTTGGTCCACAATGTCGCCCTTGATTCTCCACGGCCAGTGACGAACTCGCGTCTATCTCACCTGGTGAAGGTGTTCGCCGCTGCCAATGCCGCGCTTCTGGTGCTGGGAACGGTAGTCACCGGGTCGGGCCCACATGCAGGCGACTCGAGCGATGTGTACCGGATGCCGGTCAGCTGGGTCGGCATAACAGTCGTTCACGCGCTCGTGGCAGGTTTCGCCCTCATGTCGGCGCTGCTGTTGTACCGCGCGCTGGGTGCGGAAAAGCTTGGAAGAGAACGGAAGATGATTGCGGCCTACATTGTGGTTTTCATTGGGCAAGGACTGATCGGCTCAGTTCAGAGCCTCACCAACCTTCCTGAGCTGCTTGTGGTGTTACATGTGTTCGGCAGTGCTCTTGTGTGGGTCGGTGCTGTACGCGTCATTCACGCGATCAACACCACATGCAAAGCAAGGACGGCCGTCGTGGTCGCGTGACTCTCACGTACCCGGCACGCGAGGCCAGTGGTGCCATTCCCTTGTTCACGTGACGCCTACATCGTCGTTACGGTCATGGATGCAGAGCGACAGTCAGCGCTTTCATGAGTCGGTCTGTTTCACACGAAGTTCGAGTCGGCGAACTCGCCCTCGCAGCGTGCCGAGCAGAAGATACTCGCGTCGGGATCGAGTGGTGTCTCGCAATAGCGGCAACATGGCCCTGCGCGGAACATCGAGAGTGCCCCCAGAGAGTCGTGAGGAGTACGAGGATGTCGAGGTCGGTCACAGCAATTGATCGCCTCGCGCCCGCCGGCCGTTACCGCAGGCCGTCTCTGTCGGATAGCGTGGGCCTCGCACGCCAATGCACCCGGCGCCACTGTAAGCGTGCGGCCTGCGCGGAAGGTGGATTCGCGATCTGCTGCGTGTGATGGGGATGCTTGCCGATCCCTACACGGAGGACATCGAGTTCGGCCGAATCGGGAGTGGAATAGTCGGAACGAAGTGTGGGTACCCCCTTACACATGTCAACCACCTCGAGAGGCTCGGACTCAGACGATCCGAACCCTGACGTCTCACCATCACCACGGCACAGCAGCGGCCCCGTCCCCTCATCGGGCAAGACGCCCGATCCGGACGCGCGCAGCGACCTGCATCACGATGTCGCCCGAGGTAAAGGCATCAAGGGCACCCGCACCGGCGCACTCTGGGCCGCGCTGATCGCCGGGGTGGTCATCCTGCTGTTGCTCTTGGTGTTCATCCTGCAGAACCTCGACAGCATCACTCTCGAACTGTTCGGGTGGGACTTCTCGCTGCCGCTGGGAGTGGCGCTGCTGTTCGCTGCGATCGGCGGAGCCGCAATCGTCGGCATCGCCGGTGGCCTTCGGATCCTGCAGCTCCGTCACGCCGCCAACAGACAACGCGGACTGAGCACCAATCCACGCGGTCGAACGTAAGAATCTCACGCGTGCCGCTGAAGCTCCGGCAACGGACTCTCCGAAAACGGCGGGTTGTACTCATCCCCCGTTTCATCCTTCCTCGACAGGAAAAAAACCTCAGCTCGGCGATAGCCTTCGAGTTCGACCCGGTTTCCCCGACATCCGGGTCGAACGACGACGCTCCTACCAATGAGTTCTCTCATCGTCGGTTTCATCCTGGGGCCTCCCTGTCCCCCAGGACACGTTCGAAGTAATGACGAGCTCTGATCGCCACCTGACTCCCGCCATCCACCGCACCGAATCCGCACCAACAGGCATCGTGCGCTCGACGGTGATCTCGGCGCAACCACGAATGTGCTCACGCACTGCGGTCAGCGCCGGACAACGGTTCGTGGATCTCGGTGATCCCCTGACGTCGTTTGTACTCTCCTCCAACCACTGATACGAAGCGTGTTCCGAGGACCGCACCGACTTCGTATCGTGTGCACCACGCAGGATGTGGACCGGCCGCCACCGACGCGGCGGAGATACCGGAACACCGCGTGCCCAACAGATTCCGTCTCGCGAGGAGCCCTTGTCTCGGCTCCGATCCCACCCGCACATCCCCCGTGAGAAATGAGAACTCGATGTCGTTGAACGGAAAGATCGCAATTGTCACCGGTGCTGCACAAGGCATCGGCGAGGCCACAGCGCAGAGGCTCGCCTCAGAAGGTGCCACCGTAATCGCCGCGGACATCCAGGACGCAGCCGGCACCGTCAACTCGATCCTCGAGATGGGAGGTAAAGCCGAGGCTCATCACCTGGATGTGCGGCTGAAGAGCAACTGGGCCGAGACCGTGCACGAGGTCATCGGGCGGCACGGCCGTATCGACCTGCTCGCCAACGTGGCCGGCGTAGTGAACATGATCAGTGAGGACAGCGTCGTCGGCCTCACGGAAGAGGCCTGGGAACATGTCATCGGCACCGATCTCAAAGGCGTCTGGCTGGGCATGCAAGCGGTGATCCCGAACATGATCGAGCGTGGTGGCGGCCGAATCGTGAACATCGCGTCGATGGCGGCTCTGCGTGGTCTACCCAATCTGGCTTCCTACTCCGCGGCGAAGGGTGGAGTGGTCTCGCTGACGAAGCAGGCCGCGTACGAGTACGGAGAGAAGAATATCCTGATCAACGCCATCTGCCCCGGCACGATCGACACCCCGATCCTCGCCGACATCACCGACGAGATGAAGCAGGCCAACGCGAACGCCCACATCGTGCGGCGCCTGGGCGAACCTCTGGAGATCGCATCGATGGTCGCGTACCTCATGCGTGAGGGCAGCTTCCTCACGGGAGAGATCTACCCGGTCGATGGCGGCTGGGCGGCGAAGGGCAACTTCTGACGACGATTGGACCCGCCGACAAACGTGCCCGCCCCGACCCCTTCACCGGCCGAGGCGGGCACGACATTGTGTGATCCACGGCATAACCGATGCGATCGAGATCGAGGAGATACACCGTGGACGATCAACACTGCACCTTCGGACTGTGGTACGACTTTCGCAACCCGGCTCGATGGCCACGCACCTTCACCGACTTCTATCGGCAGAGTCTCGAACAGATCCGCTGGGCGGAAAGTTGTGGGATCGAGTCGGTGTGGCTGACCGAACACCACTTCATGGAGGACGGGTACACCCCGTCGCCGTTCGTGCTGGCCGCCGCGATCGGTGCCCGCACCGAATCGCTCCGAATAGGCACCAACCTCATCGTGTCTCCACTGCACAACCCGATCCGGCTCGCCGAGGACGCCGCGACACTCTCGTTGCTCACCAATGGCAGATTCGATCTTGGTGTGGGGCAAGGCTATTGGAGACCCGAATTCGAGGCTTTCGGCCGCTCCCTCCGCAACCGGCCCAGCCTCCTCGAAGAGGGCATCGAACTGATCCGTCGAGCATGGTCGACAGAACCCACCGAGTTCCACGGCAAACGATACGATTTCCCCGCTCTTCCGGTCACTCCACAACCCGAGTCCGTCCCGCGCCTTCTGGTAGGCGCGATGGCCGAACCCGCCATCGAGCGGGCCGCGCGAATTGCCGACGGCTACCTCAGCACGCAGAATGCCCATCACAGCATGTATCTCGATGCGCTCGAGCGAGTCGGCCGGTCGCGGGAAGATGGACGAATCTATGCAGGTCAATGGGCAGTGGTGGCCGACGACCCCGAACGTGAATGGGCACGGATCGGGCAACACGCCCTGTACCAGATCAACGGATACATCGAGATGGGCGCCTTCGGCCCGTCTGAGTCCGTCCCCACGTTTGCGACACCACAGGATCTCCTCGACGGTGGAGCGTTCACCCTGTGGGATGTCGACACCGCGGTCACCGAACTCACGACCTTGCTGGCTTCGCGCCCCCAGATCAAAGACGTGCATTTCTGGCGCAATTGCCCGGCGAACCCGTCGACAGCGGCTCGGCCCGCATCGAACTGCTCACCTCGAAAGTGATCCCACAGGTCCGCGCCGCAATTGCTGCCACCCGACAGGAGGTTTCCGCATGACCTCGGAGTCTGCTACCGGTATCACCAACCCGCTCATCATCACAGACTTCCTGTACAGGGCACGAGATCTGTTCTCCGACAAGCTGGTAACTCAATACCAAGACGGCGAGAAGGCTTCCGAGTACACATACGGCGAATACGCCGACAGGGTGTTACGACTCGCAGCGGCATTGGTAGATCTCGGTGTCCGCCCAGGAGACCGCATCGCAACCCTCGCGTGGAACCACCACCGTCACCTCGAGCTGTACATGGCAGTGCCGTTGGCGGGCGCGGTATTGCACACCGTCAATCTGCGGCTCGAACCCGACGAGATCGCATACATCGTCGACCACGCCGACGATCGAATCGTCTTCGCCGACACATCGCTGCTTCCATTGCTCGACACGGCGCGTGCGCGGCGGCCCCACATGCCGGTCATCACCACCGACGGCGAAGATCCCTCTCTGCCCTTCCAGGACGCGCTGATCGCCGCCGCCCAACCACTCGCCGAAGCTGTGGCTCGCGACGAGAACGATCTCGCCGCTTTGTGTTACACCTCCGGCACAACCAGCTCACCGAAAGGGGTCGGGTATTCGCACCGGGCCCTGTATCTGCATACCTTCACAGCATGCCTCGTCGACGGGCACGCAATCGGTGAACGCGACACCGTCTGCCACGTAGTGCCGATGTTCCACGCCAATGCTTGGGGTATTCCGTTCGCCGCGCTGATGACCGGCGCCAACCAAGTACTTCCCGGACCTCATCCGAAAGTGCCGCATATCGCGGCAATCCTGGAGAACGAGCAGGTCACGTACACCGGCATGGTCCCGACGGTCGCGGTCGATCTGGTCCGTCACGCCCTCACCTCGGGCATCGACCTGACATGTCTGCGCGCACTCGTCCTCGGCGGTTCGACTCCGACTGCCGAGCTGATCCGCAGCATCGAAGAAGACCTCGGGGTTCCCGCGTACCAGGGGTGGGGTATGACGGAGTTGTCCCCGATGGGAACCTTTGCGCGCCCCCCGCGTTCGGCCGACGGCAATCCTCAGCAGCGATACGACTACATCCGACGGCAAGGCCGCCTACTGCCCGGCCTGCAGTGGAAGTTGATCGACGACGCCGGTGCGGTGGTTCCACACAACGGCGTGGACAGGGGGGAACTGCTCATGCGCGGCCCATGGGTTGCCGAACGTTACTTCCGCGACGAGCACCCCGAGGCATTCGTCGACGGCTGGCTGCGCACCGGCGACATCGCCACCATCGATGCCAGGGGTTACCTGACCATTGTCGATCGAGCGAAAGACCTGATCAAGAGCGGTGGTGAATGGATCAGTCGCTCGCGCTCGAACAGGCCCTGGTGACGATTCCCCACGTCTCGGAGGCGGCAGTGGTCGCGATTCCGCACGAACGCTGGCAGGAACGTCCCTTGGCTTTCGTGGCTGCCGAGCCCGGGCACGCTCTCGATCCTGCCGGTGTGCTGGACGCTCTGGCCGAGATCGTCCCGCGGTGGTGGCTACCCGAACGCATCGAGATCGTCGAGTCCCTGCCGCGCACCAGTGTGGGCAAACTCGACAAGAAACACCTGCGCAGCGCGGCCAGAGAGCACCTGTTTGTGGATTCCCACAACGGGTCGGCCGCGGACTCCCTCGCGTGATGCGTCGGCCACATTAGCGTCGGTCTCACCGGCCCCGAAGGGGTATCCGTCATCACGAGGAGGAATGCCGTGAAGTTCGGGATCTTCTACGTCCTCGAATGCCCCGACCACGATTTCACACGGGCCTATCGGGAGATGCTCGAACAGATCTCCTACGCAGAAAAACTCGGCTTCGACGAAGTATGGCTGGCCGAGCACCACGGTTCCGACTACGGGTCGATGCCCTCACCGCAGGTCGCCGCCGCTGCAATCGCCGAGCGCACCGAACGAATGCGTATCGGCATCGCGGTGAGCAACTTGACCTTCGACTGGCCTGTGCGCATCGCGGAGGACTACGCGATGGTCGACGTCCTCTCCGGTGGGCGCCTCGACTTCGGTGTGGGCCGCGGCTACCAACCCCAGGAGTTCCGCAACATGGGTGTCGGCAACATACAAGGTGAGAGCCGAGAAGTATTCGTCGAAGCCTCGAGATCATACGAGGGCTGTGGAGCAAGCCCGTGGGCGAACCGTTCTCCTTTCACGGCCGGCACTTCGACATCGACAAGGTCGACTGCCGACCCACCCCGGTACAGCGTCCGACCCCGCCGATCTACATCGCCTCGATCAGTCCCGAGACCCTCGATCTGGCCGCCGACCAGGGTTACAACATGTTGGTCACTCCCACATTGATGACGATGCCCGAACTGAACTCCTTCGTCGTCGGCGCGAAGCGACGATTGCGCGATCACGGTCGCGACATCCTCGACCTCGATTTCCCGATGAACTGGCAGATCCACCTCGCAGACAACGAGGAAACCGCCGTCGAGAACGCGCGTGAGGCGCTGACCTGGTATTTCGATGCCGCTCTGGCGGCGGTTCCACAGGGAGCCGGGGTGCCGCCGACCTATGAACGGTACGCCGAGTTGGTTACCGCGACCGAAGAAGCAGGCGGAATGACCGTCGAGGGCCTGCGAGATGGCGGCGTCGTCTATGTAGGAGACCCGGAGGGATTGATCCGGCAGATCGACACGCTGCACGACGAGACCGGCCTCCAGCATCTGATCTGCTGGATGCGTTTCGGTGGGCTCGAGCACGAGAAGGTCATGCGGTCGCTCGAACTGTTCGCCGAGCACATCATCCCCCGGTTCCGGGACCGTGAACCCGTGATTCCCCGCGCGCTCCGCGAGACCCCGACTTCCACTGCTTCTACCCATCCGTTCGATTCCACTTCCCCATTCATCAAGGAGGACACAATGGGATTCTTGCCCGTCGAGAACGACCGCAGCATCTACTTCGAACACCACCGGGGCGAGGGCCGGCCGATCGTCCTGATCCATGGCTGGGGTGCCACCACCCGCGCCTGGGACACAACGCTTCCAGCGCTGCGCGCCAACGGAAACGAAGTTGTCACCGTCGATCTGCGGTGCTGTGGCCGCTCCGACAAGGACTTCGACGACGTCTCGATTGTCACGTTGGCCTCCGACATCGTCCGGCTCGTCGACCACCTCGGCCTCGAACAACCGGTGATCAACGGCTGGTCGCTCGGCGGCGCCGTCGCCACCGTGGCGGCCGCG
>BBEG01000002.1 GCA_001312645.1 Rhodococcus sp. JCM 9791 | reverse complement strand
CTTTCGAACTCGATGCCGAATGTGTTGTAGGCCATGGCCAACAGGCCGTAACCGCCTACGGTGAAGATGAAGTCCATACGTTGCTGCTCGCTGAGGTGTTCTCCGAGCGCGGTCCATGTCTGCTCGGACAGTGCGGCGTTCTGGTGGAGTTCGTCGACTGCTGAGAGGAGGCGGTTCTCGAACTCGTCCTCGGCGGTACCGGCCAGTGCGGCTTCGATCTCCGGGCGGGTCAGCCCGCCTTCTTCCTCTGCCATCCGGATGTGATGGCTGCGCTCGTACTCGCACTGGTACACCTGTGCCACGCGCAGGATCGTCATCTCTCGCAGTCTCGGCGACAGCGTGGACCGGAAGAGCAGGTGCACGCTGAATCCGAGAAACGCCTTCGTCAGATCCGGGTGGCGGACGAGCGTCGCCATGGCAGTGCCGGCCTGCTCCGGATTCCTCATGTGCCGGGGCATGAGCCTTCAATGCGGAATCGACGCGCTCGTCCCATTGGTCTGCCGGCAGCGGGGGCACTAGAGCCATGCCGAACTCCTCCTCCATGAGAATCACATTCTCGTTTACGGATGCTAGATTCTCATGCTCGTGCGGATAGTCAACAATTGGTGTCACGATGGCTGAATTCGCTGGTACCGAGCATGTCTCGACCCCCGTCGGGTGCCGTGCGTCCTGCCGGGTCGAATGAATCGACCTCGCCTGACCTCGATGCCCGTATGTCAAGAGCATATTGATTCTCCGGATGCGAGAAGATAGTTTCCTTAAAGAGAGAGCACTGTGCGACCGTCGGCGACCCGACGCGCGCAGACCGTCTGCCGAAAGAGAGGTTTCCCGTGACTGCAACCCTGCGCCCAGGTGGGCAACTTGCCAGCACCGTCTGCACCACTCGAGTTGTGGTCGTGCGCGCTCCCGCGGATAGTGCGCAGGTGATCGCGTGTGGTGGAAGCCCGATGATCCCGGCTCCTCCCGGCAAGCCGGACGCCAAGCCCGCCGGCGACGTGATCACCCTTCTGGGGAAGCGTTACGTCGATGCCGACGGGTCGATCGAGGTGCTGTGCACGTCACCCGGAACCGGCGAACTGTCCTACGGCGGCACCCCGATGACCATCAAGGCAGCCAAGGCACTGCCTGCCTCCGATTGATTCGCTCGATCGCAAGATTTCAAGAGAAGGCCAGGCGGCTGCCGCAGTTGCGCAGTGGCCTCCGCAACGACCGCATGAGGTGTCGACTATGGGTGGAATGAGCTTCGCGCTGAGTGAGGATCAGGAGCTGATCCGCAAATCCGTTGCCGAGCTGATGAAGAACTTCGACGACCAGTACTGGATGGAGAAGGATCTCGCTCACGAGTTTCCGACGGAGTTCTACAAGATGCTCGCCGACGGCGGCTGGATGGGCATCACGATGCCCGAGGAGTACGGCGGTCACGGTCTCGGCATCACGGAGGCGACGATCCTCCTCGAAGAGATCGCCCGGTCCGGTGGTGCAATGAACGCCGCGAGCGCAATCCACCTGAACATCTTCGGAATGCAGCCTGTCGTCAAGCACGGCACCGACGAGATGAAGGCACGCACGCTGCCCCGCATCGTCAACGGTGATCTGCACGTGTGCTTCGGGGTGACCGAACCGGGTGCCGGCCTCGATACCTCCCGGATCACGACATTCGCGAAGCGCGACGGCGACCACTATGTCGTCAACGGTCGCAAGGTGTGGATCTCGAAGGCCGTCGAATCGGAGAAGATTCTGCTCCTGACCCGCACTCAGCGCTACGACGAGGTCGAGAAGAAGACCGACGGCATGACGCTGTTCCTGACCGATCTCGACCGCAGCAAGATCGACATCCGTCCGATCCGCAAGATGGGGCGCAACGCGGTCACCTCCAACGAACTGTTCATCGACGACCTCCGGGTCCCCGTCGAGGACCGTATCGGCGAAGAGGGGCAGGGATTCAAGTTGTTGCTCGACGGTCTCAACCCCGAGCGCATGTTGATCGCGTCCGAAGCCCTCGGCATCGGCCGCGTCGCGCTCGAGAAGGCCGTGAAGTACGGCAACGAACGCGAAGTGTTCGGGCGCCCGATCGGCATGAACCAGGGCATCCAGTTCCCCCTTGCCGATGCGCTTGCGCACCTCGATGCCGCGGAGCTCGTCCTGCGTAAGCCACCTGGCTCTACGACAACGGCAAGCCGTGCGGCCGGGAAGCCAACACCGCCAAATATCTCTGTGCGGAAGCAGGTTTCGCCGCAGCTGATCGCGCATTGCAGACTCACGGCGGAATGGGGTACTCCGAGGAGTACCACGTGTCGCGTTACTTCCGCGAGGCGCGCGTGATGCGAATCGCCCCGGTCAGTCAGGAGATGATCCTCAACTACCTGGGATCCCATACCCTCGGACTGCCGAGGAGCTACTGATGGAGGCCCCGCTCGCGGGGGTCACCGTGGTGACTCTCGAACAAGCGGTCTCTGCGCCGATGTGCACCCGCGTCCTCGCCGACTTCGGTGCGCGTGTGATCAAAGTGGAGAACCCCAAGGGCGGCGATTTCGCTCGCGACTACGACGACGTCGTCAACGGAATGGCAGCGCACTTCGTCTGGGCCAATCGCGGTAAGGAATCGATCGCTCTCGACCTGAAGACCGAGGGCGGTCGGGGCGCGCTCCACACCCTGCTGGCGCGCGCAGACGCCCTCGTATCGAACCTTGCACCCGGAGCTATGGCGCGCCTGGGACTCTCGCCCGAGGATCTGGCCGGCCGATATCCGGACCTGATCGCGGTCGAGATCGACGGATACGGTCCAGGCGGACCGCTGTCGCACAAGCGCGCGTACGACCTGCTCATCCAGGCCGAGTCGGGCGCATGCTCTGTCACCGGCTTCCCCGGGCAGCCCGCGAAGCCGGGACCACCGGTCGCGGACATCAGCACCGGTCTGTATTCAGCGTTGTCGATCCTCGCGTTGCTGTGTGGACGGGAACGCAACCGGGGGCGCGGCGGCGGACTGTCGAAGGTGTCGGTGAGCCTGTTCGACACGATGGCGGACATCATGGGCTACCCGCTGACGTACACCCGCTACTCGGGTGTCGAACAGCAACCCCTCGGCATGAGTTCACCGGCGGTCGCGCCGTACGGTTCGTATCGCACCGCCGACGACCGGATCGTCGTGCTCGGCACGACCAACGACCGTGAATGGCAGCGTCTGGCGCGCGAGATCATCCAGCGCGACGACCTCGCCGACGACGAGCGGTTCGCGACCAACACGGCGCGGTGCGAGCACCGCGCCGAACTCGACGAGGCCATCGCCGCGTGGTGCGCACAGCACCCGCTCGACCACGTACAGAAGATCGCAGACGAGGCGGGTATCGGCAATTCGCGTTACAACACGCCGCGCGACGTCATCGATCATCCGCAGCTGGCCGCCCGTAATCGTTGGCGGACGGTCGCGAGCCCGAACGGACCCGTCGAGGCGATTCTGCCGCCACCGGTGATCGAAGGCTACGAGCCGCCGATGGCGCCCGTACCCGGTTTGGGCGAGCACACGGACATCATCCTCGCGGACTTCGGTCTCCGCCCCGACGAGATCGATCTCCTGCGCGAGCAGGGCGCGATCGGGTCGGTACAGAGATGATCGAAATACGAGAGATGGCCGGCAAACACACTTGGAACCAGGAGAATTCGAATGCGTGAAGTGGTCATCGCTGCGGCCGTCCGAACGCCGGTAGGCAAGCGCAACGGTGGGCTGGCCGGGGTGCACCCGGCGGACCTGTCGGCGCTCGTGCTCGAGGCGCTGGTAGAACGCACCGGCCTCGATCCCGAGATCGTCGACGACGTCATCTGGGGTTGCGTGTCGCAGGTGGGCGACCAATCGAGCAACATCGGACGCTACTCGGTGCTCGCTGCCGGATGGCCGGAGTCCATCCCGGGTACCACTATCAACCGGGCGTGCGGATCGAGTCAGCAATCGATCGATTTCGCGGCTCAGGCAGTGATGTCGGGGCAGCAGGACGTGGTTGTCGCCGGTGGCGTCGAGATCATGAGCCGGGTCCCGCTCGGTTCGGCGCGTGCTTCCGGGCAACCGTACGGTCCCCGAGCGCTCGCGCGCTACGACGGGTTCGCGTTCAACCAGGGAATCTCCGCCGAGAAGATCGCCCAGAAGTGGGGATTCTCGCGTACTCGTCTCGACGAGTACGCGACGACCTCGCACGAGCGGGCTGCTGCGGCGCAGGATCGAGGGGCATTCGAAGCGCAGATCGTTCCGGTGGTCACCGACGAGGGCACGGTCAGCGCGGACGAGGGCATCCGCCGCGGCACCACGGTCGAAAAGCTCGCCGGCCTGAAGCCGCATTCGCCGACGACGGGGTGATCCACGCCGGCAACTCGTCGCAGATCTCCGACGGTGCAGCCGCGCTGCTGGTGACCACCCCTGACAAGGCCCGTGAGCTGGGCTTGACCTCGCTCGTCCGTTACCGCGCGGGTGCGGTTGCGGGCGCCGATCCGGTGCTCATGCTCACCGGTCCGATCCCGGCTACGGAGAAGGCACTCGCGAAGGCGGGGGTCGGTCTGAAGGATGTCGGGGTCTTCGAGGTCAACGAAGCATTCGCGTCGGTTCCGCTGGCGTGGCTGGCCGAGACCGGCGCGATCCGGAGCTGGTCAATCCCCTCGGTGGGGCGATCGCGCTGGGGCATCCGCTCGGCGGCTCGGGCGCAGTACTGATGACTCGCATGATTCATCACATGCGGGACAACGGAATTCGATTCGGTCTCCAGACGATGTGCGAGGGGGGCGGAACCGCGAACGCCACCATCGTCGAACTGCTCGGTACGTAGGGTTGCACATAGTGTGATGCATCCAGAAAAATTGCAGGCCTGAGACCCTTGTCACATCCGGCAAACCGACCTAATGTGTGTTCAGTAGGTTGGGGACGCGAGGGAGAGGGGCAGCGTGCAAAGGGCTTACGACACGCTTCTCGCCAAGGGTGAGGACCGCAGGGAGCTGATTCTCAGCGCAGCTCAGCGGTTGTTGGCGAGGAACGGGTGGCGCAGCACAAGCCTCGCTCAGATCGCACGGGCCGCGGGCATCACGCCCGCGGGTCTGCTACATCACTTCCAGTCCAAAGACCAGTTGCTGCATGCCGTGCTCGACGCCCGGGATGCAGACGATGATGCACGTGCTGATCGTTCGGGAGATCCGATCGAGCAGATCAGGGGCCTCTACTTGCGTTTCGAGAAGTCCCCTGACCTGGTCGGGATGTTTGCTGTACTCCTGATCGAGAACCTGGAGCCGGATGCTCCACTGCACGATCGCCTACTCGCTCGACACCGGGCCGCCGTCGACACAATCGAGGCGGGAATCCGACGTGGTCAACACGCCGGCCGGTATCGAACGGATGTGAACCCAGCCGTCAAAGCGGTGGAAATCGTCGCTTTCCTCAACGGAATGGAAACCTCATGGCTGCTCGATCGTTCGCTCCCGCTGGCCGAGATATTCGAGGACTTCACACAGTCGCTCGAGCAACAGCTCATGCCCACCAGCACAGTTTGAGGCACCGCGTCGTCATCGTCGCACCGCGCGTGGTCGATACCGTGCGCCACGTCGGCGGATGGCTCTACGACCAGGCCCTCGCGGGATGGGAAGTCACTGTCCTGACGCGAGAGCATCAGGACATTCGTCCCCTCGAGATCCTCGGAGCCCGGGTCGTCGATCTCGACTCGGCCGTGTCGACCGAAAATGGTCTCGTTCCAGAGGCGTTGGTGGCGTCGGCGGAGCTCTACTCGACCGACGAACGCATCCGAGTCGGGCTGGACCGAGTCCTTGAACGCGGCATGACGAAGTTCAGCATGTGGGGCGATGAGATCCCGGCAGATATCGATGCCCGGTTCTCGCCTTCTGAATACTGTATGAGCAGGGCGGCGCAGGTGTTCAAGCGCCATGCGCTCGTTGCAGCGGAGGTCCGCGAGCCCGTGATCGCGCCCACCGAATCCTTCCGGACGTCCGGATTTTCTGCACCGCAGTCGGGTCACCTCACGTCGGTCTGATGTAGACCGGATTGCAAGAACAGCAGTGCAAAGACGGCAGCGCAAAGACACAGCGGTGTAAAGACATAGCCGTTCGACAGCCCAGAAATGACCAACGTCCCGGCTCTCGGATGAGCGCCGGGACGTCGTGTTCGGTCGGTCAGTTCTGCTGAAGGTCGATGACGACCTTACCGATTGCCCGCCCGTCACCGACCAGACGCAGAGCATCGACGGTGCCCTCGAGCGAATACACCGCACCGATATGTGGCACGGCGCGGCCCGAGACGAGGAGCTCGACCAGTTCGTCCTCACCTCGCCGGTACTCGTCCGGGTCGAGATCCTGGAACTGGAACCCCTGAATGCGAATACCTTTCACCAGAACCAGGTTGAGTGGTATTCGAGGGATTGTTCCGGACGCGTACCCCACGGTGATGAAGCGCCCGCCGCGGCGCAGCGACCTCAACGCCGGTTCCGACAGGTCGCCGCCGACGGGATCGACCACGACGTCGGCGCCCTCGGGAACAGCATCCTTCAGGAGCGCGCGTAGCTCACCCGACCGATGGTCGACGAGATGTTTCGCACCGTACGACGCGGCGACCTCGAGCTTGTCGGACGATGAGGCCACCGCGACGACCGTTGCACCGAGGACCGCTCCGAGTTGAACCGCGGCGAGTCCGACGCCGCCGCCCGCACCGAGCACGACGAGGGTTTCACCAGGCTGGAGCCGAGCCACCGACCGGAGCGTGTGATACGCGGTGCGGTGCGCCACACCGAACGCGGCAGCGGTGCGGTGATCGACGCCGTCGGGTATCCGCTTCAGCGACGCGGCTTTTGCCGCGATCTCCTCTGCGAACGCGCCGACGATCCCGGTGCCGCTCACCCGGTCGCCGACGGCGAGGTCGCCGACATCGCCGGCGATCTCCTCCACGACCCCGGCGAATTCACTGCCGGGCACGAACGGTGTAGGCACGCTGATCTGGTATTTGTCGGCGACGACCAGAACATCGGGGAAGTTGACCGCTGCAGCACCGACCCGCACTCGCACCTGGCCCGGTTCGAGCGTGGGGGAAGGGCGTTCGTCGATCCGCACGACCTCGGGCTCCCCGTACTCGGAACAGACCGCTGCGCGCATGCCCGTTACCGCCCTTGCCAGACCGGTGCGCGCTTCTCGACGAACGCGGCCGCACCTTCCTTGGCGTCGTCGCTCGAGAAGACGAGGCTTTGCCAGTGTCCGAGACGCTCGTCCGCGCGCGCCGGGTCCACCTGCGCGAGACGCACGAGTTCCTTGACCGCTGAGAGGCCCAGCGGGGCATTCGCCGCGATGCGTTCGGCGAATGCCAGCGCAGCCGACTGTACGCCTTCCGGTTCGACAACCTGGTTGATCAGACCGAGTTCGTATCCGCGCTGCGCAGTGATCAGGTCGCCGGTCAGTGTCAGCTCCAGAGCGGCCGCCCGAGGAATCCGCGTCCCGAGTTGGTGCCGCCTCCGGCGGGGAACAGACCCCGCTTCACCTCGGGAAGACCGAACTTCGCCGCCGAGGAGGCAACGATGATGTCGGATCCGAGGAGAAGTTCGAGCCCACCGCCGATCGCGGTGCCGTTGGCGGCGCCGATCACAGGAATGTCCGTCTCGCCCTTGGCCAGCCGCGCGTACGCGGCACCGGGGCCGGAGTCCAGCCCGATCTTCTCGCCGCTTGCGAATGCTCGTAGATCCATGCCCGAGCAGAACGCGCGGTCGCCGGTGCCGATGAGGACGATCGCCCGGATCTGAGGATCTGCCTCCGCGTTCTCGACGGCTGCACCGATCCCGTTGATCACGGCACCGGTCAGCGCATTGCGTGCCTCGGGGCGGTTCAGCCGAAGCAGGAGAACCGCGCCGTGTTGTTCTTGTACGAGTCCTTCCACCGGTTCGCTCATCCCTGGTAGTCCGTCGATTCGGCGAGGTCGGCGGCCGACTTCATGAGGTTGGTGATGACCGGACCGTACGACTGCAGCTTCACGTCGTCGCCGGCGCGCTGGAAGCCCTGCTCGAGGACGATGGCGAGCTTCCACTTGGCGAGGACGAGGTAGTAGTCGATGTCGTCGACCTGACGACCGGAGACCTCGGAGTAGTGGGCGAGCATCTGCGACCGGTTCGGCATGCCGCTCAGGTCGACGTAGCTGACCGCGCTTTCTCCGGGGGCGTCCATGTCCTCGGGCCAGTTCATGAGCATCCAGCCGAGGTCGAGCTTCGGATCGCCGACGGTGCCCATTTCCCAGTCGACGAGCGCTGCGAGCTTCGCGGGCGCGCCGTTCTTGTACATCACGTTGGCGAACTGGTAGTCGCCGTGCATCAGGCCCGGGATGTAGTCGAGCGGCCGGTGATTCTGTAGCCACTTGGTGGCGACGTCCATGCCCTCGATCTCGCGGGCTTTGATCCGCTCGAAGAATCGGTCCAGCGGTCGACCTGTCGATCATGGAAACCATCCGGTCGTCCGAGGCCTTCGAGGCCCTGAGCTTTCCAATCGACCTTCGACAGCAGGCCGATGCCCTCCGCGAGCTGGTAGGCGAGACCGGCACGTGCCTCGGGATCGTTGTCGAACGGAGCGGGCCAGCCGTCGCGATGATCCATGGGGGACCAGCCGTCGACGAATCCCATGAGGTAGAACGCGCGGCCGAGCACCGAGGTGTCCTCGCATGCGGCGATCGCGGCGGTGTGGGGCACGTCGGTACCGTCGAGGCCCTCGATGATTCTCCACTCGCGAATGATTCCGTTGTCGCGGTCGGCGGGCGCGGCTTTCGGCGGTATCCGGATGACGCTCGTGAAGTCGTCGCGGACCAGCTTGTAGATTTCGTTCTGCGTGCCGCCCGAAAGATAGGTGGCTTCGAGCGGGGCGCCCTTACCAGGCAGTCCGCGCTCGTCCATCCACTCGGCGAGTCGTTTCGTGTCGATCACAGGTTCCCCACTTCCAGTTCGAGGTATTCGGCGTACTTGGCACGGGCTTCGTCCTGCTTGCGCGGGAGCCACTCCGAGGGCCACAGGTCGTCGGTTGCGGTGTAGTCGCGCAGGACCTGTTTGGCAACGGTCGTCTTGTGGACCTCGGTCGGTCCGTCGGCCAGACCCATGACGGCCGCGCCGTGGATCATCTTGAAGAACGGCATCTCGTTGGTGACGCCGAGCGCTCCGTGTACCTGCATTGCGCGCCAGGCGATGTCGTGGAGCACGGTCGGCATCACGATCTTCGCCGTCGCGATGTCCTTGCGGAGCTTCTTGTAGTCGTTGTACTTGTCGATCTTCCACGCGGTGTGCAGCACGAACAGGCGGAACTGCGTCAGCTGCGCGTAGGAGTCGGCGATGTAGCCCTGGACCGTTTGTTTGTCGGCGAGGCGGCTGCCGGCGGTCTCACGACTCAGCGCGCGTTCGCACATCGTGTCGAGGGCCTTCTGGCGAGGCCGATGGTGCGCATCGCGTGGTGGATGCGGCCGCCGCCGAGCCGAGTCTGAGCGACGGCGAACGCCTGGCCTTCGCCACCGAGGAGAGCTTCGGCGGGGACCCTCACGTTCTCGTAGTGGATGAGTGCGTGGCTACCCCCGTTCATCGGCTCGCCGTACAGACCGACGTTGCGCACGATGTCGATACCGGGGGTGTCGGATGGCACGAGGAACATCGACATGCCCTTGTGAACCGGAACCTCGGTGTCGGTCACGGCCATCACGATCAGGAACGAGGCCGTCTTGGCGTTGGAGGAGAAGTACTTCCAGCCGTTGATGACCCAGTCGTCGCCATCCTTGACCGCCTGGGTGCGGAACTGCGCAACGTCGGCGCCGCCCTGCGGTTCGGTCATCGAATACGTGGAGAACATTTCGCCGTCGAGCAGCGGCTGTAGATACTTCTTCTTCTGCTCAGGAGTGCCGTAGTGCGCAATGATCTCTGCGTTGCCGGTATCGGGCGCCTGGCATCCGAAGACGATCGGTGCCCACGATGAGCGACCGAGAATTTCGTTCAGCAGGGCGAGCTTGAGCTGCCCGTAGCCCTGGCCGCCGAGTTCCGGCCCGAGGTGTGTGGCCCACAGGCCTTGTTCACGAACCCGCTGCTTGAGCGGATCGATGGCCTTGCGCCGAAGCCCGTCGAGGGGCACGAACTGTTCGTGCTCCCACACCAGGTCCAGGGGCTCGACCTCGTCGCGCACGAATGCGTCGGCCCAGTCCAGTTTCTCCTGGTATTCGGGGTCGGTTTCGAAGTCCCACGCCATTGCCTGGCTCCTCTCTGATCAAAAGAATGTCGATTCCGTCTTTCCAGAATGCTATTCTTACACGACTGAAGACAGTTTGGAACAGTCCGCTACGAAAGGCACCGAGTTGAAAGCCGAAGACCTTTTCCATCTGGGCGTCGTGACTGACGATCTGGCCAGCACGAAGGCCGAATTCACGCAGCTCTTCGGGTACGAGTGGGGGCCGGAGGTCGGCGGTGAGGTAGCGGTGACGCTCCCGACGGGTGATCAGGTGGTCGATCTGTTGTGTGCGTTCTCGATCACCGAGCCGCGCATCGAACTCGTCCGGAGTGCACCGGCACCTCTGTGGGAGTCGGTCCCCGGTATTCACCATCTCGGCTACTGGTCCGACGACGTCGACGCGGATCGCGACGAGTTCGCAGGCCAGGGCTACAGCACGGAAGCAACCCGCCAGGCGCCCGACGGCAGCCTCTTCTTCGCCTTCATGCGCAGCCCGTCCGGGCTCCTGCTCGAATTCGTGACCCGTGTGGTGGAACCGAGTATGTCGCAGTGCTGGGCGGCGCCGCAGTAGTCGTAGTGCAGGTCGGCAGATCAACGAGGCGAAGAGGGAAAATATGGGAAACGTCGGAATCGTGACCGGTGGAGGTCGCGGGATGGGGTTGTCGTGCGCGGAGCGGATGGTCGGCACAGTCGACACACTGCTACTCGTCGACATCGATGAGACCTCCGCGAAAGAGGCCGCGGCGCGGTTGTCATCGGACCGGACCGTGGTCGAGTCGTTCGTCGCCGATGTCGGTGACGCCGAAGCGCTCGGCAGACTCGCGGACCGCGCGGCCGAACTCGGAAACTTGCGTTCCGTCGCTCACGCCGCCGGAATCTCTCCGACCATGGCCGACTGGCGCAGGATCGTGTCGGTCGACCTGGTCGGTACCGCACTGCTCGCGCACACGCTTCGTCCGCTTGCGACCGCAGGTACGGCGATGGTCTATTTCGCTTCCATGGCACCGCTGATCGGGCGGATGGATCCGGACCCGGAACTGGGTGCAGTCCTGGATGATCCGCTCGATGAACATTTCCTCGACAGGCTCCGCGAGATCGTGGGCGAATCGATCGAGCAACCGGGTATCGCCTACTCGTGGGCGAAGCACGGTGTGCAGCGATTCGCGCGTGCGGAAGCCATCCGGCTCGGTGCCGCTGGAGCACGTGCGAACTCCGTGTCGCCGGGGCTGATCGATACTCCGCAGGGCAGGCAGGAGGCGGCGAGTAATCCGCGTATCGCCGACATGCAGCGCGCGACGCCGCTCGCACGACTCGGGCAGGCAGACGAGCTGGCAAAGGTCGTGGCGTTCCTGCTGTCCGACGGTGCGAGCTTCGTCAACGGCATCGACGTCCTCGTCGACGGCGGTGTCATGGCAGCAATTACTGCCCGACGCGCTGAGTCCGCGACATGACCGACTCCATGGGAGTCGGGCTGCACTACGGCGGAACCGATACGTCTATGCCGCTGGTCGACCTCGCGCGTGCCGCGGAGGATCGCGGGTTCGAATCACTGTTCGTGCCGGAGCATTCACATATTCCGAGTGTCCGCCGGACGCCCTTCCCTGGTGGCGGAGTTCTACCCGACGGTTATTTCCGTCTGTGGGACCGCTCGTGAGCTTGTCGTTCGTCGCTGCGGCGACCGGCCTGACCGTCGGAACCTGCACGGCGCTTCCCGGCGGGCACGACCCGATTTCCTACGCAAAGGCTGTGTCCACACTCGATGTCATGTCGGGTGGTCGTCTCGTTCTCGGCGTCGGTTTCGGCTGGAACAACGACGAATTCGAAGATCACGGGTACGACGCTCGCGACAAGTACAAGGTGGTCGAAGAAAAGATCGCGCTGATGAAAAGCCTCTGGACCGAGGAAGAAGCATCGTACGACGGCAAGCACGTGCGGCTGTCGCCCAGTAGAGTGTGGCCGAAACCTCTGCAACGCCCGCATCCTCCGCTCCTGCTGGGAGCGCGGTCCGGTCCGATCGGATTCCGCAGGATCGCGAAGTGGGCGGATGGTTGGATACCCATGGGGCATCATCCGGTGGACACCCTCGAAGAGGACCTGAAGCAACTCGCCGTCGAATTCGAGCGGGTGGGCCGGGATCCGGACAGTATCCGGGTGACGGTCCTGCAGGGACTTCGTCCCGACCTCGCCGATGTGCTGGACAGGTTTCGGCAGATGCCTGTCGAGCGGGTGATCGTCGACGTCCCGACTGCGGACGACGATGTCGTGTTACCGATCCTGGACGAGATCGCGGCTTACTCGTAGGACCTCGGACGGTCCGTCTCCGGGTGCAGGCTGCGCAGAAACAGGGCGACTGCGGCACGGATGTGCTCGTCGGGATTGTCGCGGATGATCCCGAACGATGCGAGGCGCGCCGGTGCGCCGGCTGCCATGCCGAGAAACAGTTCGGCGAGGGTATCGGGGTCGTCGGCCACGATGGCGCCGGTGGCCGCGTGCCGGCGGAGGAGTTCGGCGACCTGTCTCGTGCGCGGCCAGTGCCCGGAACCGAGTGCCTTGCGGGCGATATCGGGGTAGCGGGACGCATAGGCGACTGCGACCTGCTGGAGTTTGATCATCGACGGATCGAGGGCACGCCGGACTGCGGTGTCGGCGATCGCGGTCAGCGCCTTCTCCAGGTCTTCGTAATCCGGGAGCTCGGGCTCGGGCCAGGGCCAGTCGCTGCGCGACATCGCCCATCCGAGTACCGACCGGAAGACGTCTTCCTTGGTAGGGAAGCGTGCGTACAGAGACGGTTTCGTCGTTCCTGCTGCGGCTGCGATGGCATTCATCGTCGTGCCTCGTAGCCGTTCTCGAGGAACAGCCGGAGCGCGGACTCACGTACGGCTGCGTCGAGTTTGCCTGCTTCCTCCCTGGTCGGTCGGCCGCCTCTGCGCCGAACGGTGCCCTCGGCCTGCGGCGCATCATTCACCGGTGTCATATCTGAAGAGTGTGCCAAACGAAATTGCCTCTGGACATAAAACTTTCCCAGTGAGTATGGTTATCCGTAATCACTAACTATACCCACAAGTCTAGTTATCTCGGATCTCCCGAAACTCAACGGCCGGAGGGCACAGTGACAGAAACGACGATGCAGAAAGACGTCATCGGGACGCTGAATTCGTACTTCCAGGAGCGACGGGGACAGGTCCCCGTCCTGACTCAGCGTGCGGATGATCAGGCATCACCGAAATTCGTTCCCGCGAGGACATCGTTCCCCTGCTCTTCCCCCACACGACCTACAAGAGCTACCCGGAATCGCTTATCGCGAAGGGCAAGTGGGAGCAGATGAACCGGTGGCTCGGCTCGCTGTCCACCCGCCGGGTCGACGACGTCGACGTATCCGGTGTCACCGACGTGGACGGCTGGATCGCCGCGCTGGAGAAGGCCGGCCACATGGTGTCGAGTTCGAGCGGAACCAGTGGAAAAGGTTCGTTCCTCAACAAGTCCTACCGCGACTTCGAGGTCAACAAGCAGAACCTGCTCGCATGCTTCGACTCATTGGGAATGCCGCCCGAAACGGCATGGCACGTCATCCCGGTCGGGCCGGACACCGGACAGACTCAGCACGCAGCCGTGCGCGATCTGATCATCAACTCGTTCTCAAAGTCGGATGCGCTCCCGCTGTTCGACGGCCCCGCACCGGAAGGGTTCCATCGCTACCTGTCCCGGTTGTCGGCGATGCGTCGCGCGATGGCCGACGGCACTGCGGCTCCCGACGACATCGCGTCCTTCGAGGCGGAAGCCGCCGAACGCGCCGCGCTCCAGGAACAGAAGCTGAACCACTACGCCGACCAGGTCCTCGCGCACCGTGACGAGAACATCCTGTTCAGCTCGCAGTTCCCGCAGCTGTACCGCCTCGTCGAGGTCCTCCGTGAGCGGGGTATCAAGGACGGCGACATCACCGGCCTCAACGGACTGACCAGCGGCGGCGGACTCAAGGGTACGAACCTGCCCGACGATTACCAGGAACAGATCTACCGGATGCTCAACATCGCTCCGGAGCGCTTCCTGCACTACTACTCCATGCAGGAACTCAACAACCGCCTGTTCAAGTGCCCGGAAGAGGGGCGTTATCACGTGCCGAAGGAGGTCGTCCTCCTTGTTCTGAACAAGGACGGCGACGCACTCGCCGAGGCTTCGGACAACATCGTCGAAGGCCGGGCCGCATTCGTCGACACCACCGTCGACGGTCGCTGGGGCGGCACGATCTCGGGCGACAAGATCACCGTCGATCAGGGTCGCTGCCCGTGTGGGCGCGACGGTGAGACCGTCATGCCGAACATCGTGCGGTACTCCGACCTCGGCGACGACGACAAGATCACCTGTGCCGGAACCATGGACGCCTATGTCCGCGGAATCGTAGGGGAGTAGAGCACCATGACCGCAACTGCACCTGCGCCAGCACGCACCAAGATCCAGGTTCCGCATTTCGTTCGCGGAAAGCTGGTCTGGGGCGAGGACAACGAGTACCTCTCGCGCGATTTCGGAGTCCCGTTCGTGACTCCCAAGATCGAATACAACGAACTGTTCGTTCCGCGCACGGAGCCCGGACCGGCCTTCGATGTGCCCATCTCGGAGATCATCGACTTCCTCGTCGAGACCGCCGGGCAACTCTCCCTGGAGAAGAACCCCTACCTTCAGGAATCGCTGGAGATGACGCTGCAGGTCAGCGCATTGCCTCGCCGGATCATCGAGAACACCTTCCGCCGACCGGGGCAGTTCCTGACGAAAAAAAGCCCTCGAATACCGGCTCGAACGCACCTTCGGAAGCATCGACGTACTCGACGGATGGGTCGAGAACACCGATCCCAACGGCAGCGTCAGCAAGATCCGCGCCTTCCCGCCGCGACTCGTCCACATGCTCGCCGGGAACTCGCCGAGCGCCGCCATGACGTCGATCGCCGACGCGGCACTGCTCAAGGCCGTCAACGTGTTCAAGATGCCGTCGGCAGACCCGTTCACCACCGTCGCCGTGCTCCGGACGATGGCCGACATCGCACCCGACCACCCCGTCCTGAAGTCGATCTCCGCGGTCTACTGGCGTGGCGGCGACGAGTCGGTCGAAGGCGTGCTCTACCGCTCGCAGTACTTCGACAAGCTTGTGGCGTGGGGTGGCGGTCCCGCGATCGAGAACGCGGCGAAGTACGCGGGGCCGGGATTCGATCTGATCTCGTTCGACCCGAAGGTCTCGATGGCGATCGTGGGTCGCGAGGCATTCGAGTCGGAAGAGACGCTACGGGAGGTCGCTGAACTCGCGGCCGCCGACGCGACGATCTTCAACCAGGACGCCTGTCTCGCAGCGCGACACATCTGCGTCGAGGGAGACGTCGAGCAGGTCGATCGCTTCTGCGCGCTGTTGCACGAGCGGCTGGGAGTGGACCGCGATTTCGCGTCCGCAGTGGGTCCGAAGCCCGACTCCGAAATCCGCGAAGCGTCGAAGGAATGCGTTACCTGGAGCCGGACTACCGCGTGTGGGGCACGTTCGACGGTTCCGGACTCGTGGTCCGCTCTCCCGAGATGGTCGACTTCCACCCCAATTTCAAGACCGTCAACGTCATTCCGATCGCGAACCTGCGCGATGCCGCGTCCTATGCGACGGTGGCAACTCAGACGGTCGGCGTCTACCCGAACCACCGCAAGGCCGAGATCCGTGATCACCTCGCGACCGCGGGTGTCCAGCGGATCGTCAAGCTCGGCGGCGCACTGCGCGGCAGCATGGGTGGCCCGCACGACGGCATGTACCCGCTGCACCGCATGGTGAACTGGGTGGTCGACGACGATGCCTGAATCTGCAACACGGCCTGAAGCGACACGCAGTGCTATTCCGATGAGGGTGCTCGGACGTTCCGGAATCAGGGTCAGCGAATTGTGCTCGGCACGATGACCTTCGGGACCGAATGGGGTTTCGGCACCGACGAATCGACGAGCCGGAAGATCTATGAGACGTACAGGGAAGCCGGCGGCAACTACGTCGACACCGCGAACAACTACACGAACGGTTCGAGCGAGGAAATCCTCGGGCGGCTCGTGGCACCGGAGCGCGACTCGGTCGTCGTGAGTACGAAGTACACCTTCCCCACCGACTCCGCCGACCCCAACACGGGCGGAAACCATCGTAAGAGCCTGCGCCGCAGTGTCGAGACGAGCCTTCGTCGGCTCGGCACCGACTACATCGATCTGCTGTGGGTCCACGCGTGGGATCAGTGCACGCCGGTGGACGAGACCCTGCGAGCCCTCGACGACCTGGTGAGGTCGGGTAAGGTGCTCGCGATCGGGGTGTCGAACACACCGGCATGGGTCGTATCGCAGTCCGGCGCCATCGCGGAGCTGCGCGGATGGAGCTCGTTCTGCACGATGCAGGTGGAGTATGCGCTCACGGCACGCACTGCCGAGCGTGATCTCCTCCCGATGGCGCGGGCACTGGGTATCGAGGTCTCCGCATGGAGTCCGCTCGGGCGAGGCACCCTCGCCCGTCCTATGTCCGAGGAGGCTTTCGCGAAGCTACCCGAGTTCGTGCAGCGCATCCTCACAGTCACGCGGGAGGTCGCGGGCGAGATCGGCGTCTCACCCGCGAGGGTCGCGCTCGCATGGGTACGCAGCCAAGGGCTTATGCTGTCGATCGGTGCACGCACTGTCGATCAGATCAACGACAATCTGGCGGCACTGGACGTAGAACTCGACGACTCGCACCTGGCGCGGCTCGACGAGGCATCGAAGATCCGCCTCGGCTATCCGCACGAATTCCTGCACGAGCGTCGGGCGATGTTCACACCGGACGCTCTTCGGGCCTGAGCCCGTCGGTAGCTCGCGACTGAGGAAGGCATACACGATGGAGACCCTCGAACACTGGATCGACGGAGCTGCCGCAGCACCCCACGGCGGTGGCTACCTCCCGGTGACCGATCCCGCGACCGGTCGCACCGTGCGACAGATCGCGGACGGCGACAGCAACGACATCGATTCCGCCGTCGCTGCTGCGTCGAGGGCGACATCGGAGTGGTTGAAGATCCCGGCTCTGGCGCGTGGGCGTCTGATCACCGACCTCGGCCGGGCGATTCGTGCGAACAAGTCCGAACTGGCCGAACTCGAAGTGAGTGAGACAGGCAAGCCACTCGCCGTTGCGCTGGGCGAAATCGAGAACTCCGCCGTGTATTTCGAGTTCTACGGTGGGCTTGTCGGGATGCCGGCGGGGGAAACCCTCGACGTGGCACCCGATCAGCATGTGTTCACCAAGCGCGAGCCGTACGGTGTCATCGGTGTCATCACACCGTGGAATGTGCCGCTCAACCAGGCGTCGCGGGCCTGTGCACCCGCGCTCGCCGCCGGCAACACGGTGGTCTTGAAGCCATCCGAGAACACCTCGGCGACCAGCGTGCGGCTCGCGGAACTCGCTACGGAGGTCGGAATTCCCGACGGTGTGGTCAATATCGTGCTCGGGAACGGACGCGACGCGGGGGCTGCGCTCGCACAGCATCCGACGGTCGCGAAGGTCGCGTTCACCGGATCGGTGCCGACAGGTCGCGCTGTCGCGGGTATCGCGGCGGAACGGGTCATTCCGGTGACCCTCGAACTCGGCGGCAAATCGGCGAACATCATCTTCGCCGATGCTGATCTCGATGCCGCCGTTGCCGGTGCGCTGGCGGCCTTCACTGGAAACGCGGGTCAGGTGTGTTCCGCCGGTACCCGTCTGCTCGTGCAACGCGAGATCCACGACGAAGTCGTACGCCGACTGGTCGACGGTGTCGCTCTCATCCGGGTGGGACGCGACATGGGTCCGATCATCACGCGCGAACAGTTCGGACGCGTCCAGGAGTATTTCAAGGTTGCCGAATCGGAAGGCGTCCGCGTCGAGACCGGGGGCAGTGTCTCGTCACTCGCCGAGGAGACCGGCGGCTTCTACATCGATCCCACCGTGTACACCGGGGTGGACAACTCGATGCGCATTGCGCGAGAAGAGATCTTCGGTCCCGTCGTCGTAGTGATCCCGTTCGACAGCGACGACGACGCGGTCGCGATCGCCGACGACTCGGAGTACGGTTTGATCGCCGGTGTGTGGACCAGGGATGTGTCCCGGGCGCTTGCTGTGAGCGACCGCTTGCGCACCGGCCAGGTTTTCGTCAACACGTGGTCGACGGCATCGGTGCAGACCCCGTTCGGTGGGTGGAAGAACAGTGGCTACGGGCGCGAGAAGGGCGTCGAGGCCCTGCACCACTACGGGCAGGTCAAATGCGTCACCATCAAGCTCTGACCACGCACACGGTGCTGCTGTCCATTTTCGGAAGGAACTTTTGATGACCCAGGACTCAGCGGTGAGCGGAGCGTCCGTCGATGATGCGCACCGTGCACTCTTCGACGCCGGACTCACGGTCCGCAGGGAAGTGCTCGGCGACGCATACGTCGATGCAGCTCTCGAACGCAACGCAGGCTCGGACGGAGAGTCGCTGCAGGAGTATGTCAGCGAATTCGTCTGGGGCGGTGTGTGGACGCGCGACGGACTCGAACGCCGCGACCGCTCACTCGCGACGATCAGCATTCTCATTGCGCTGGGCCAGCACCAGGAACTGGCGACACACATTCGCGCGGGTCTCGGCAACGGTCTCACCCGCAAGGAGATCACCGAGACGGTCGTCCACGCGACCGCCTATGTGGCTGCCCCGCAGGTATTTCGGCTATGCGAGTGGTCCAGGAAGTGCTCGTGACCGAACTCGGCCCGCTCACCGCCGAGGACAACGCATGACCGCCGGCCCGGAGACTGCAACGATCAAGATCGTGCCGTTGCCCGGAAAGACTGTCGGTCACATCGGGCTCGGCGCGATGGGGCGGCCCATCGCACAGAATTTCGTGGCCAGCGGGCAATCCACGGTGGTGTTCGACGCCGATACGACCTCCCAGGAACGGTTCCTCGCCGGCCACACCGGTATCCGGGGCGCAGCGGGTCCGGCCGACTTCGCGGACTGCGACATTGTGGTCCTGGTGCTCCCGACGAGCGACATCGTCGACAGCGTCGTCCTCTCGGACGACGGTCTGCTGAAGCACCTTCGGCCCGGTAGCACGATCATCGACATGGGGTCGAGCATCCCCGCGCGCACACAGGCACTCGCCGCAGCTGCGGCAGAGAAGGGGATCGCAGTCGTCGACGCCCCGGTCAGTGGCGGTGTCGCGCGGGCCCGGCAAGCCGCGCTCGCCGTGATGGTCGGCGGAGACGCGGCCGCAGTCGATTCGGTGGTCCCCCTGCTGAAGGCGACGGCACCGACGTCATCCACGTCGGTCCGGTCGGATCCGGTCACGCGGCGAAGGCCTCAACAACCTGATGGCCGCGAACAACGTACTCATCGCGGCGGAAGCGCTTCTCGTCGGCCGCAAGTTCGGGATCGATCCCGCCACGTTGCTCGGCGTGCTCAACGCGAGCAGCGGACGAAATCAGGCGACCGAGACGAAGTTCGAGAAGTTCGTGTTGTCCCGCTCGTTCGACTCCGGGTTCGCCGCGCGCCTGATGCGCAAGGACATCGGAATTGCACTCGACCTCGCGCACGATCAGGAGATTTCACCGCTCCTCGGGGAGGCAGTGGGCAGGTTGTGGAACGCGGCGGTCGACGAACTCGATCCGGCCGCAGACCAGACGGATGTGGTGCGGTACTTGGAGGAACTCCACCACGTGTCGCTGGGAGATCCGGCCGACCACTGAGAAAACAGCCTCGCTCCCCAGGGAGCGAGGCTTTTCCGGTCGGTGGCCACCATTTTCTGTGATCTCCTGCAGGCCTTCCATGAGGAACCTGCGAGAACTATGCTTCTGGAATCAGGAATGGCGTTCTAGGTTGAGGTCATCCGATCCCGACGACGCGTCAGTGGCTGACGTGAGAGCGAGAATCTGTGACGGGCACCGATATCCGATTGACACCGTCCGCACACGCCCACGCGCGTCCGGAGGTGCCGGCGATCGTGATGGGCACGAGCGGCGAGACTGTGACCTACGCACAGCTCGAGGAACGCTCGGTGCGGTTCGCCCGTGCGCTCGGGGCCCGCGGGATCATGCCGGGGGATCACATTGCCATCCTCATGGAGAACAACCGGCCCTTCCTCGAAATCTGCTGGGCCGCTCAGCGCTCCGGCCTGTACTACACCGCGATCAATCGACATTTCAAGACCGGCGAGGTTCAGCACGTACTCGACGACTGCGGCGCCACCGCGCTGATCACCAGCGACACGGTGCGCGAGACTGTCGAACAACTCGACCTCGGCAATATCCCCGTCCGGGTGTGCGCCTCCGGCGACATGCCGGGTTTCGAATGCTACGACGAAGTTCTCGACCGCGAGACCTTCGAGCCGATCGACGAATCCGAGGGGCGCGAGATGCTCTACTCGGGCGGTACCACCGGATTCCCGAAGGGTGTGCGCAAGCCGCTGCCCCGAACCGCGTTCGGCGACCCGTCATCGGCCCCCGTGCAGATCGCCAAGGGGCTGGTCATGAGTGGTCCACAATCGGACGTGGTCTATCTGTCCCCGGCACCGCTGTATCATTCGTCGCCGCTGGTCTTCTCGATGTCGTGGCACCGGCTCGGCGGCACCGTCGTGGTGATGGAGAGCTTCGATCCTCAGCGGTGCCTCGAGCTCATCGAGAGACATCGGGTCACCCACGCCCAGTTCGTTCCGACGATGTTCGTCCGCATGCTCAAACTTTCCGAGTCCGAGCGCTCCCGGTACGACATGTCGAGCCTGCGCTCGGTCGTCCACGCCTCGGCGCCGTGCCCGATACCGGTAAAGCGGCAGATGCTCGAATGGTGGGGCCCGATCATCGACGAATACTATTCGGGAACAGAAGATGTCGGAACCTCGATCATTACCGCTGCGGAGTGGCTGGAGCATCCCGGATCCGTCGGGCGGCCCATGCAGGAATGCCACATCGTCGGTGAGGACGGCGAAGAGCTTCCCGACGGTGAGATCGGGTCGATCTACTTCGCTGGAGGTCGCCCGTTCGAATACCACAACGATCCGGAGAAGACCGCGTCCGTCACGAACGACAAGGGGTGGCGGACCCTCGGCGACATGGGATACCGCGATGAGGACGGATACCTCTACCTCACCGACCGAGTCGCATTCATGATCATTTCCGGCGGTGTGAACATCTACCCGCAGGAGACCGAGAACCTGCTCGTCACGCACCCCGCGGTAGCGGACGCCGCGGTGATCGGAGTGCCCGACGACGAGATGGGCGAATCCGTCAAAGCCGTTATCCAGCTACTGGATCCGTCGGAGGCGGGTGCGCACCTGGCGGCCGAACTGATCTCCTTCTGCCGGGCCGAACTCGCGTCCTACAAGTGCCCTCGCAGCATCGATTTCGTCGACGAACTTCCCCGCGACCCCAACGGGAAGCTGTACAAGCGCCGAGTGCGCGACCAGTACTGGGCCGGTCACGACACCCGGGTCATCTGAACCGTGTCGGTCAGGTTCGCGCGTTGATCGCGGTGTCCAGCACACCGAGGTCGGCGCCGAGTTCGGCAACCGTGTTGCGCACCACCGAGACATCCTTCGAGATGAACTCACCCACGGATGTGCGGAACGCCTCGACGGACCCGCGCATCGCGACGTTGCCCATGATCTTGCACGACGCACTGCCGTACGGGAGAGCTTCGAACAGCGTCTCCGGTGCGACACCGAGTTGCCTTCCGAGCTCTTCGGCCTCCGCCAGAAGCCCGATCTGCGCGGCGAACAGCGCGTTGTTCACGAGCTTGACGCGAAGTCCGTTTCCGCTCGGGCCGACATGGATCAGTGGATTGCCGTAGCTCTTCAGTATCGGGCCGATGCGTCCGACCGCGTCTTCGGCCCCGCCGACGAAGAGCGCGAGATCGCCCGCCGCAATGTTGTGCGGGCCGCCGCTCACTGCAGCGTCGACGACAGCGATTCCCAGCGGCTCGGCCACGGCGACAAGATCGTCGATCGTCTTCGGGCTGATGGTCGTGTGAATCACGAGGCACGACCCTCGCGGCATCGACTGCAGGAGCCGCGTTCGAGGCACACCTCACGGACCTGCGCGTCGGTGAAGACGCACACTGTCACGAGATCGGCATCGACACCGATTTCCGAGAGGTCAGCGACCGCCTTCGCTCCCGCTGCTTCGATCGCGGCGCGCGACTCGTCGGATCGTCCGAGCACCCGAACATCGTGACCTGCACCGAGCAGACGCTCGACCATGGGCATACCCATGCGGCCTGCCCCGATGAATCCGATGCGGCTCATCGCTGATATCCCATCATGTCGAGGGTGGCGTCTGCCGTGGTCAGAGAAATCCCGGCCGAGGCTCCCACGCCGGCGGCAAGGCTCGCGACGAGCGTGACGTCCTTGCGCAGTAGCTCACCGGCGTGACCTGCGATCCGCTCGAGGCCGCCGGCAGAGACGACACGGCCCAGCGCAAAGCTGTTCGCCGTGCCGTGCGAGACGACCTCACCGAGCTTGGCGGGGTCGACGCCGAGCGACTCACCGAGTTCGAGGGTGCTCGCCGCAGTCGACAGGTTGGCGGTGAAGAGCAGGTTGTTGAGCAGCTTCGCGACCTGCCCGGCGCCAGGTCGCCGAGGTGGACGACGGGGTTGCCGTACGTCTCGAACACCGGCCGGGCCGCTTCGACGGTGTGGTCGTCCCCGCCGAGCATGACGAGCAGCGTTCCCGCCGCCGCGCCCATGCCGCCGCCGCTGACCGGTGCATCGATGATCGACACACCCTTTTCGCGGGCTACCTCGGCGAGTTCCTTGCAGGTGTCGGGATGGATGGTGCTGTGGATCGCGATGATGCCGCCGTCGCGCAGTCCTTCGAGGATGCCGTTCTCGCCGGTGATCACTGCGCGGACGTCGTCGTCGCTCACCACGCACAGGCACACGAGGTCGCTGGCCTTCGCGAGCTGCGCGGGTGTATCTGCGTACTTCGCGGCGGTGTCGGCGTACGGCTCCAACGACTCCTTCCGGCGCGCCCACAGTGTCACTTCGTAGCCGGCTTCGACGATGCGGCGCGCCATGGGGCCGCCTTGGCTACCGAGACCGATGAATCCGACGCGCATCATGTGTCCTTACCCTCGCGTGCGAGGCAGTCGTCGATGAAGTTCATGACCGTCCGGTGGTACTCCGGTGCGGCGTTGCAGATGCTGAGATTGTGGCCGCCTCCGGGAATCCGGGCGGTGGCGACGCGAGGGGATGCGGTGAACATCGAGGCCACATCGTCGAGTGCCTCCGGGTCGCTGCGCCATACTCGCTCGTACTCGGCGGCGGTGTAGTGGACGGGGACACGCACTCGCGCTGCGAGCGGTGGGAACGTCTCAGTGGGCCAGATCGCAGTGACATCGGCTTCGTAATCCGGTGTGCGAGAGCCGATTGCTGCGCCGCCCATGACGTCGGGTGGATAGAGGTCCTCCGCGGGAGTCCAGATCAGTTCGCCCACACCTTTTGCTTGAGCGTATCGCTCACGCGTGCCGAGGATTCCGACCGCGAGCGCGTGGTGCTCGCGACCGGTGCCGGAAATCGCGAGGCCGAGCAGATCGTGGCCGTGGTCGTCGGTGGCCATCCGAACTGCCAGTTCGCTGCCGACCGAGTGGCCCCACAGGAACAGGCCGGTCCTGCAGGAACCCGAGCCGAGGACGGCATCGACTGCCGCGTAGGTGAGGTCGGCCCGACGCTGCGAATCGCGGAGTTCCTCGGCGAACGGCCTCGAGGCGCCGTAACCGGGACGGTCGAGAGCCAGCACCGTGTATCCGCTCTGGGCAGCGGCGCGCATCATCGACAGGTCAGGGTGGCCGGGGCAGTCCCAATATGCGGAGAACGCGGCACCTCCGTGCAGTGCCACGATCACTGCGCGCGGCTCGGGGGCCTCGAGGAGGAGTCCCGAGATCGGGATGCCCTCGATATCGACGACGCGGGAGACGGGTGAGGAACTCCACGCGTCGCCGACACCGGCCTCCTCGATCGCTGAGGATTGTGGGGAAGTGAAGGTCATGAGTCGGCTCGCAGAAGCATCGCGCCGCCCGGTGAGAGCCCGCCGGTCGCGGCCACCGCGACACGTGCGCCGGGGACCTGCCGCGCACCGGCTTCTCCGCGCAACTGTGTGACGGCCTCGTGGATCAGGCCCATGCCGTGAGTACGACCGTGCGACAGCTGACCACCGTGTGTGTTGAGGGGCAGGATTCCATCGCGTGCGATGTTCTTGCCACCGGCGAGGAAATCCTTCGCTTCGCCGATACCGCAGAATCCGAGACCCTCGAGCCACGACAGGCAGTTGAAGCTGAAGCCGTCGTAGAGTTCGGCCACGTCGACATCCTCGGGCTTCATCGAAGTGCGAGACCACATGTGCGCAGACGGCCCGAGCGAATGCGGCTCGTGGGTGAGCGTGCTCTGATCCCAGTCCATTCGTTCGATGATCTGGGTGCCGGCAGCTCGACGAGCACCGGCGTCTTCGGGAGGTCACGTGCCGCGTCGACGGCCGAGACGATGACGGCGATCGAACCGTCGCACGGGACATCGCAGTCGTAGAGACCGAACGGGGTGGTGATCGGACGGGCCGACATGTAGTCGTCCATCGTCATGGGATCGCGGTAGATCGCGGTCGGGTTCAGCGCCGCGTTGGCACGCTGGTTGAGGGCGATCCAACCGAGCGTCTCACGGTCGGTTCCGTAGCGATGGAAATGTCGCTGTGCGTTCTGCGCGAGGGTGTGGGCGGCGGACGTGGCACCGAACGGCATGAACCAGTTCGGGGTGCGCCCGCGGCCGGGGGAGCGATCTCCCCGCGTTTCATCAGCTCACCGTAGGTGGCTTCCCACACGGTCCGGTAGCACAGCACGTGCCGTGCAGCGCCGCTGGCGACCGCGATCATCGCGGCGATCACCGATCCACCCGGGCCGAACGTCTCGATGCCGCCGTTGTGCCACGTCGGCCGCAGGCCCAGCGCAGCCTCGACCGGCGTGATGCCACCCTCACCGAACCCGCCGACGTTTCCGCCACCGGGATAGCTGGCGATGCCGTCGATGTCGTCCATCGTCAGACCTGCATCGGCGACCGCTCGTTCGCAAGCTCGATCGTCAGGTCGATGGGTGACCGCATCAGCCGCCGACCGATCTCGGACATACCGATGCCGGTGAGCGCGACTTTGTCCTCGAACTTGTCCTGCGTGGCCGGGGGGCGCACATGGAACCGGAACTGGTCCGGCTCGATCTCGTCCTGAGGGAGAGGGGAGAATTCGCCCTGTTCCCGCGCGGGTCGGAAGAGCGGAAGCCACACGTCTGCATCCTGCTGGAACACGACTTCCATGCGCATGCCGAGTTGGAGCGTGTCGGGGTCGCAGTCGATGATGTTGGTAGTCAGCCGGACCCGAGGATCTTCCTCGATCGCAACCTGCGCGACGACATACGGGGCAGGCATGCCTGGCACGGCAAAGCGGTGGTTGATCGTGAACCCTGCGAGGGTCGCGAAACCCGATACCTCACGGACCCCCATCCTGTGATCTCTGCAGTACCGGCAGACCGGCTGTGGCGGATGAATGAGGGCCGAGCACGACTCACATTCCTGAATTCGCAGCACACCGTCGGCACCGGCCGTCCAGAAGAATCGGTTCTGAGAGGTGAGTTGGGGTAGGGGACGTCCCGAGCTTTCGCCACGGATGTGTCTCCGGTCTGATCGACCACCGCTGTCTCGGCCACGTGCGTCGGGTTCCTTACTGTCTGTGCCGGGGGCACCGCTGCGCGTCGAGGCAGCGGCGCCCCCGGGGTGAGATCGGTTGCTGTCGGCTCAGTTACCGATGTTCGCCGAGTCCTTCTTCCGCGTGATCGGATCCGCGAGACGCTGCTCGTCGCAGACCTTCTGGAGCTTCTTCAGCGTGTCGTCGAGGTTGTCGCCGAGACGCGGCCCAGGGGTGAACGTCGCGGGCAGATGTCGCATGCCCTGGATCACGCCGATGGTGTCGTAATGCACCGTTCCCTCGAGGTCGACGTTGTAGTCGGGCATCCGATCGAGAACCGCGAGCACCATCCGCTTGAACACCATGCGCGCCATGTTGGAACCGACACACCGGTGGATTCCCAGTCCGAAGCTGAAGTGACGGTTGCCTCGTCGCTCGAGATCGATGTTGTTCGGATCGTCGAACAGTTCGGGGTCGCGGTTGGCCATGGCCCACGACAACCAGAGCCGGTCGCCTTCCCTGAATTCGGTGCCGTCGAGTTCGTAGTCGGCCGAGAAAGTGCGGCCGTCGCCCGGCGCCGGAGTGAAGTAGCGCAGGAACTCTTCGGTGGCGGGGTTGAGGAGGGTGTCGCGCTCCTCGCTCAGACGAGTCCGCTCGTCGGGATTGAGGCCCAGCCATTCGAGTGAATGGGCGGTGAGCGCGGTCGTCGTATCGAAACCGCCGCCGATCAGGAGACTGAGAATTCCCAGCAGCTCCATGTCGTCGGGTTTCTCACCGAGAACCTCGACGTTGGCAATCGCATTGATCAAGCCCGGGCGAGGATTCTCCCGGATCTCGAACAAACTCGTGAGGAGATCGAGCCCCATTGCGCGATGCATTTCGTTGATACGCGGGATATCCGGGGAGTCCGGCGGGGTGTAGACCGCGGCGTGCACGGGCTCGTTGTAGATGACCCACTTCTCGATGGGAATTCCCATCATGGCCAGGGTCAGCACCGCCGGCACGATGTTGGCGAGATCGTCGACGAAATCGATCTTTCCGCTTTCGATCTTCTCGTCGATGGCCGCCCGGACGACTTCGTCCACGAAGGGGATCCACCGCTCGACGGCTGCGGGGGAGAGATAGGGGTTGAGCAGACACGGAACTCGTGGTGCTCGGGGTCGTCCATTTCGAGGATGCCACCGCGGACACCGGATGCGCGTTCCATGGACGGAATCGCGATTCCCTTGTATCCCTTGCGCTTGTTGTGGAGGTCGTGGTCGGTGGATACGTCAGTCGAGCGGGCAAGGTCGAAGACTTGGCTGCTACCCGCAGCGACCCAGTGGCCACCGTGGGTGTCGGACCACGCCATCGGGCACTTCGACTGCATTTCCTCGGTCACGTCGAGGAAACGATCCCGGTAATCCGCTGCGTGCCGGTCGAAGTCGAATTTGGGAGTCTTGCGGGCTGCGTCGGCAACTGGGTCGACACTCATGACTGTCCTCTCGGGAATCAGAGAATGGTGATCGCTTGCTCAGGACATGAGCGCACGGCCTCGTGGACGTTCTCCTCGAGGTGTTCGGGGATCTCGGTATCGATGGCCGTGGCGTGGCCGTCGATCTCGCTCAGTTCGAAGACATCCGGTGCTGCCATGGCGCACAACGTGTGTCCCTGGCAGCGATCGGGGTCGACTCGCACCTTCATTGCGTTCCTCCCGTTCGAATGGGTATCGGTGATGGGCTGTACATTTCAGGGAGTCGGCTTCCGGCGCGACGGCCGGGGCCGGTGATCACAGGTGGTGGTCGTACCACTTGAGGTAGCCGCCACCGTCGACGCGCATCTGCATGCCGGTGACATAGCGGGACTCCTCGGATGCGAGGAAGAGCACCATGTTGCTGCTGTCCTCGACCTCGATGTACGGAATCTTCATCGCCTGCTGGACGCTGAACACGGGCTCTGCGTCCGCGCGGGTGGGGTGCTCGAGATCAGGACGGAACGACTTGTACATCGTTTCGCTCTGCAGCATGTCCGTGTTGCAGTTGGTGGGGTGCAGCACGTTCGCGCGAATACCACGCGGGGCGAGGTGGGTTGCCAGATCGTGGATGAAGTGCGTCAGAGCGCGCTTGGAGAACACGTAGGCCGCGCCACCGAGGTCCTTGCCGGGCTGATCCTTCTTCGATACATCCATGAGTGCGGCGGTCGAGCCGGTCGCGATGATCGAGGCGCCCTCGTTGAGATACGGCAGGGCGGCCTGCACGGCGTTGATGGTGCCGACCAGGTTGATGTCGACCGTGTCGGACCACGCCGCCACCTGCGGTTCTCCGCGCATGCCTGCCACGCCCGCCTGCGCAACGACGATGTCGATCTTGCCGAGTTCGTCGATGCCCTGCTTGGCTGCCGCACGCATCTGTTCGGCGATGCGGACGTCCGCCTGCACAGTGACGATGCGGCGACCTTCCTTCTCGACGAGGCGGGCGGTCTCCTCGAGGTCTTCAGGGGTAGCCATCGCATAGGTGATGCTGTCGACGTTGTGGCACAGATCGACCGCGATGATGTCGGCGCCCTCGGATGCGAGTTTGACCGCGTGGCTGCGGCCCTGACCTCGCGCCGCGCCGGTGATGAATGCGACCTTGCCTTCTACGCGTCCCACTGTTCGTCCCTTTCGATCGAGTGTGTGGTTTTCACAGGCCCGATGATGGGCCGGCAGTGTTCACGTACTGCGATTTACGTATTGCGATTACGCACTGCTGACTACGTACTGCTATGTGTTTCGGCCACCGTTGACGCCGAGGATCTGTCCGGTGATGTAGCCGGCTTCCTCCGAGATCAGGAAGGCACACGCAGCGGCGATGTCTTCGGGACGGCCGGCCCGACGGACCGGTGTGCGCTGGATGTGGTCTTCGATGGTGCCGCCGAGTAGACCTTTGCTCTCGGAGCGGCGGAGCATGGGGGTGTCGACGAATCCGGGGGGGACCGCGTTGACGGTGATTCCCTCGGGTCCGTATTCGAGCGCGAGCGACTTCGTGAGCCCGTTGACGGCGGCTTTGGCCGAGACGTACGCGGACATGAACTGCTGTCCCGACTGCGCGCTCGATGAGGAGATGTTCACGATGCGTCCCCAGCCTGCTTCGATCATGTCGGGGAGCGCGGCCTGGACGCAGTGGAACACGCCGCCGAGATTGACGCCGATGACCTTCTGCCAGGTGGCGTAGTCGATGTTCTTGAATCGCTTGTACAACTCGAGGCCTGCACCGTTGACGAGGATCGTCACGGGCCCCAGCTCTTCGCGCACCTGCGCGAACGCTGCCGCGATCTGTTCGGGATCGGAGACGTCGACCTTGTATTCGAGCTCTGCACCGGACGGGTTCAGATCGAAGACAGCGACCTGGTAGCCATCCTTGCGCAGACGCTCCGCGATGGCCTTGCCGATTCCCGAGCTTCCGCCGGTGACGACTGCTGTTTTCACGCCCATGCTTCGTCACCCACGATCGTGGTGCGACGCATGAGGCGCTCGGAGGACGGATCGTACGGGAGAGCACGGTGCAGCATGCCCGTGTTGTCCCAGACGACGAGGTCTCCGACCGACCACTCGTGCGAGTAGACGAAGCGCTCCTGTGTGGTCCACGTGAGGAGTTCGTCGAGGAGTTCGCGGCTCTCTTCGGGCTCATGCCCACGATTCGATCGGCTGTTGCTCCGATCACGAGCGACCGGCGGCCGTCGCGGCGATCCCACACGAGCGAGGACTCGTGCTCGGGAAGCCGGCGCCATCCGGCGACCTGCTCGTCGGTGGGGTCGGGGTACACAAGGCGCTGCGCGGCCTCGAAGCTGTGGACGACCCGCAGACCTTCGTAGCGCTTCTTCTCATGCGCGGGAAGGTTCTCGTATGCGGCGTAGGTATTGGCGAATTCGGTCCCGCCGCCGACCATCGCGACGTGGCGCGCAGACAGTGTGGTCGCCTTGGCCGGGACGTCGTTGGTGGTGTCGTCGATGTGCCAGCAGAAAGTGCCCTTGAGATATTCGGCCGTAGGCGTCTTTGCGGGATCGAGTGAGACAGTGAAGATTTCCTGCCCCGGCGCCGGCTGTACCAACTTCCCCAGACGACGGCTGAAGGCCAGCTGGCCCTCGTCGTCGAGGTTCAGGCCGCGGATGAGCAACACCCCTCGCCATTTGAGCGCCTCGAGCAGTCGCGCCACCACCGAGTCGTCGTCGAGGCTGTCGAGGCCGGTGACTTCTACCCCGAGCGACGGACTGAGTGCTGTTGTCTCAATCACAAGAATCTCCCTTCCAGATGCGAGAACCATACTCTCGTTCGATTGGGGGTTGCAAGACCGGATTTGTCCGGGTCTCGCCGGTGTCTTCCCACTTAGTATCGGTGGCGTGAATCACGTTCTGGGGTAGGCGTGAGCCGGTTGACTTGGTACAGTCGCGTCCAGCAGATCTCTGATTCTCAGATGCGAGAATATTATTTCCACCAGTGTGAGGAGACGGAATGTCACCGCAGGACAACGGGTCGACCGCAGTAGTCGACGGCGAATCATCGACGGGCGTGACGAAGCCCCTGCTCATCGACGGTGAACTGGTCACGCTCGACAAGACCTTCCCGTCCTACAACCCTGCGACCGGTGAGCTCTACGGACATGCTCCGGACGCCGGCGTCGACGAAGCCGAAGCCGCTGTTGCCGCTGCGCGTCGTGCGTTCGACACGACCACGTGGTCGACCGACGTCGAATTCCGCATCAAGTGCATGGATCAGCTGCATCAGGCGTTCCAGGACCACAAGGAAGAGCTCCGCGAGATTCTGATCGCGGAGGTCGGCGCGACCTTCATCTCCACCCACGCCAATCAGCTCGAAGCGCCCATCGGATCATCAAGTACTACGCCGATCTCCTGCGCGGGTACTCGTTCGAGGACGACAAGGGCGAGATCGAGATCCGCGGTCAGAAGCACCGTCGCTGGGTCGGAAAGGAAGCGGCAGGCGTCGTCTCCGCGATCACCGCGTACAACTACCCGGTGCAGCTGGGGCTTGCCAAGCTGGCACCGTCCCTCGCTGCCGGGTGCACCGTGGTCCTCAAGGGCGCTCCCGACACACCGATCATCACCAATGCCATCGGTGAGCTCATCCAGAAGTACACCGACATCCCTGCGGGTGTCGTCAACATCCTGTCGTCGTCGGGAATCCCCGTCGGCGAGGTCCTGACCACGCACCCGGACGTCGACGTCGTGACGTTCACCGGATCCACGCCGGTCGGTGCGCAGATCATGGCCGCGGCTGCAGCGACGATGAAGAAGGTGTTCACCGAGCTCGGTGGCAAGTCCGCTCTGATCGTGCTCGAGGATGCAGACCTGGCGACCGTCGCCCAGTTCGCTGCTTTCAGCATCTGTTCGCACGCCGGACAGGGTTGCGCGCTGACCTCGCGTCTGCTCGTGCCGCGCGACAAGCACGACGAGATCGTCCAGGCGATCGCAACGATGATGGCCAACGTGCCGTTCGGTGATCCGACGAACCCCAAGATGTACATGGGCCCGCTCATCAGCGCGAAACAGCGCGACAAGGTCGACGGACTCGTGCAGCGCGCGATTGCCGCAGGCGCCACGCTCGCGGCCGGTGGTAAGGCCGTCTCGCCCGGTTACTTCTACGAGCCGACCCTCGTCGCGAACGTCGACCCGTCGAGCGAGATCGCTCAGGAAGAGGCGTTCGGCCCGGTCCTCGCCGTGATCCCGTTCGACGACGAAGAGGACGCCGTCCGGATCGCCAACGACTCGAAGTACGGTCTGTCGGGCGGCATTCTCACCGCCGACGACGATCGCGGAATCGCAATCGCTCGTCGCATCCGCACCGGCAGCTTCGGTATCAACGGCGGCAACTACTTCAGCCCGATATGCCCTTCGGCGGCTACAAGCAGTCGGGCATCGGCCGCGAAATGGGCCAGGAAGGACTGGAGGAGTTCCTCGAGACCAAGTCGTACGCGCTGGCGGTCAAGTCGTGAGGCCGCTGGAAGGGGTTCGCGTCCTCGAGGTCGCGATGTACGGGTTCGTTCCCTCTGCGGGTGCAGTACTTGCAGAGTGGGGCGCCGACGTCATCAAGGTCGAGCACGCCGTCACCGGTGATCCGCAGCGTGGCCTCCGTCAGATTGGTCCTATGCGTGTCGAAGGCGACCCGAATCCCAACGTCGAACACGCGAACCGCGGGAAGCGCAGCATCGGCCTCGATATGAGTACGACCGAGGGCCGGGAACTCCTCCACGACCTCGCTCGCAACTGCGATGTCTTCCTGACGAGCTTCCTCCCGCAGGCCCGGGCGAAATTCGGTATCGACGTCGATGATATCCGGGCTGTGAACCCGAAGGTGATCTATGCGCGCGGAAGTGCGCTCGGTCCACGTGGCGAGGAGTCCGACAAGGGCGGCTACGACATGACCGCTTTCTGGGCCCGGGCGGGAATCGCTGCCACCCTCACACCGCCGGGGACCGAAGGCATGATCACTCCTCCGGGGCCGGCGTTCGGCGACACCATCTCCGGCACGAACCTCGCGGGTGGCATCTCGGCGGCACTGTTCAAGCGTGAACGTACCGGCGAGCCGTCGATCGTCGACGTGTCGTTGCTCAGTAGCGGCGTGTGGGCCATGGGCCACGGGATCGCGTTGTCGGTGCACATGCAGGATCACATGGTGGCGCCGGTACCGGTGGGCATGGTGCACTCACCAACCGCTGTCCGGGTTGTACGAGACCGCGGACGGACGCTTCCTGTCGTTCGTCATGCTGCAGCCGGCGAAGTACTGGGCCGAGGTGTGCACGCTCATCGAGCGCCCGGAACTCATCGACGATCCGCGTTTCGTCGGGGCGGAGCAGATAGCCGCACACACTGCAGAAGCCGTGGAACTCATTCGTGAGGCGATCCGCGCCCGCACGCTCCCCGAGTGGACCGAGCGTTTCGGAAGTCTCTCCGGTCCGTGGGCGCCCGTGCAGGACTCCCTGCAAGTGGCGAGCGACCCGCAGGTCCGGGCGAACGAGTACATCATCAAGGCCGGTGAACTCGAGCTGGTGAGCAACCCGGTGCAGTTCGACGTCACGGCTCCGAGCATCGGAGCGGCACCCGAATTCGCCGCTCAGACAGAGGAAGTTCTCCTCGAGCTCGGCCTCGATTGGGAGCGGATCATTGCCCTCAAGACTGCCGGTGCAGTCACCTAGTTCGGCAGTCGCCTAGTTCGTCGGGAGAGTCCCATGCCATACATCGCTTCGATCGGTACCTACCTGCCATGCTGGGGTACAGCCGACTCCCGGGTGCCGGGAGACGACGAGGACGCGATCACGCTTGCTGTAGAAGCAGGTCGCGCCGCACTCGAGTCCGGAGGTTCCGTCGAGTACGTCGTGCTCGTGAGCCGCGACCTGCCGCTCACGGAGAGCAGCAATGCCGCGGTGCTTCTCGCCGGCCTCGGGCTCGATCCAGAGCTCGAAGTCATCGAGCGATTGGGCGGGGCTCCTGCGACACTCGACGCACTCGGCTCGGCCAGGCCCAGGACACTTGTGATCGGTGTCGATATCGACGCTGCCGGTGCGGCAGCGGCGCTCACAGCAGAACGCGGGCTGCAGGTGCGCACCGCCGCGCGGGTGTCCCGCAGTCTGCCGGTCCGTACGCGGAACAGTTCGGGGGACGTCCACGACTACGGCGATCCGCGACTGCTCAAGAAGCGCGGCTATCTTGCGTCCTTGACGACGGCGTGGGTCGACAGCCCCGTCGTCGTCGCGGGCATCGGGCGCAAGGACGCGGCACCCCTGGCCATCGGCGAGACAGTTGCGCTTCCCACCACCGGCGCGAGTTCGAGTCTGTTCGCGTTGGCAGCCATGGCGGAAGCAGGTACGACCGGGCCGTTGGTGGGGATCGAACAGGCGAGTCTGTCGGGGATCACGGTCGCGGACGGCTCGGCTTCGGTCCTTCGTCGAGAGCGAGCCGCGCAGCCGCTGTCCGACTCCGGCCAGCTCGCGGCCGGTGAGATTCCCATCTCCCTTGCCGCCTACGAGCGGGCCTTCGAAGCGAAGGTGCGGTGGGAGGCGGGAAAGTTCTCGGACAGCGACGAACTGGACTTCCCCCTCGATACCGGGTGGATCATGACGGAACATTGAAGACGGACTACACCTTCGTCGAACTGCCTCGCACCGGCGTCGTGTACACCGAGGTGACTGTGCACGTCCCGGTCCCCGGACTGAAGACGCCGTACACACTTGTGATCGTCGAACTCGACGAGGTAGGGGTGCGGGCACTGGTGCGGGTCACCGGTGTCGACGCGGGCACGGTCGACATCGGAGATCGAGGTCGACTGGTACTCAGGCGGGTGGCCGTCCGCTCGGGCGTGCCCGACTACGGCTATGCATTCGAGCCTGATACTGCGGGCACGGTCGGTGCGGGAACGGAGGACGCGGCATGAGGAACGTAGCGATCGTCGGTGCGGGAATGACGCCGTTCGCGGAGCATTTCGCGTTGGGCATCAGAGACCTTCTGCCGATGGCGTTCTCGGAGTGCGCGGCGAGTGTCGACAAGGGGCTCGACCTCTCGGACCTGCAGGCGGCTTGGTTCGGCTCCATGGGCACCACCGACGGATTTCCGTCGGGGATCCTCGCCGACACCCTGGGCCTACGCGATATCCCTGTGACCCGCGTCGAGAATTCGTGTGCCACGGGGCACGACGCGATCCGAAATGCCATGTTCGGCATCGCATCCGGAGCCTACGACGTCGCGCTCGTCGTGGGAGCCGACAAGCTCCGCGAAACAGCGTCGAAAGGGATGCTGTGGGAATGGGAGGCCATGTCCCGCGACATGGCCTGGGATTACCCACTCGGGTTGGCGCAGGCCGGATTCGCGCTGCATGTACGCAGGTACCTGCACGAATCGCCGGCAACCCGTGAGCACATGGCGATGGTGGCGGTCAAGAATCACCACAATGCGATGAGTAACCCCAAGGCATGCCGACGATTCGAGCTCACCGTCGAAGAGGTTCTCGCGGCGGATGCGGTGGTCACCCCCTTCGGCGTCTACGACTGCGCACCGCAGAGCGACGGCGCCGCTGCGGTGGTTCTGGTCGCAGAGGATATGGTCGACAGATTCACCGATCGTCCTGTCTGGATACGTGGAAGTGGCGTCGGCTCGATTCGGTTATGCACCAGCACAAGCGCGACCTGACCTCCTTCCCTGCGACAGTGCGCGCGGCGAAGCAGGCGTTTGCGATGGCAGGGATGACTCCGTCCGACATCGACGTGGCGGAGGTACACGACTACTTCACGGGCATCGAGCTGATCAGCTACGAGGATCTCGGGTTCGCCGAGAAGTTCGAGGCGTTCAAACTCATCGAGTCCGGTGGTACGGGTGTCGAAGGATCGCTCCCTGTCAACCCCAGTGGAGGGCTCAACACGAAGGGGCACCCTCCGGGCGCACCGGAGTTGCCCAGTGCGTCGAACTGTTCGAGCAGCTGCGTGGCGACGCTGCCAACCAGGTGGACGGAGCTCGGATCGGGTTGGCGCACAATGTGGGAGGTCCGACTGCCGTTGCGGCCGTGACGATCCTGGAGTCGGCAGCCGGCTGATGATCAGCACGAAAACCCGCGTACAGGCAACTGTGACGCGGGTTTTCGTCGTGCCGTGAGCCCGTTTATGATCCCCGTTCTGCCCGGATCTGCCAAATGTTGCCGGGGTGCAAGATTGCCGTTCTGTAATTTGAACAAATAGGTTCTGTTTTATGTGAACTGATATTGCCGTCAGCGCGAGAACGTCCTACTGTGGGAGCCGTCACAAGCACTTCGTCTCTTGTTCTGGGCGGCACGATTCCGGTATCGCGATGAAAGTTGAGTTCGGATGATATCCACGGTTTCCAAACGGGTGGGGCGCAGCATTCTGGTTGTCCTGCTGGTCACGATTGCGGTCGTCGCCCTGCTCAGTTTCGCGCCGGGATCGGTTGCGCAGGTAATCCTGGGCGAAAACGCCACGCCCGAAGCGGTCGCCCAGATGAACTCCGAACTCGGCCTGGATCAACCGTTCTGGGTTCGGTACATCGACTGGCTGGGCAACGCAGTGCGCGGCGATCTGGGGACCTCCCCGCTGACAGGGCAATCGGTGAGCGAGGCGATCGTCGAGCGTCTGCCCGTCACGCTGCAGCTCGCGGCCATGGGGCTGATCATCGCGTTGGTCGTATCCCTCGTGATGGGCATCGTCTCGGCTTCGCGTCCGGGCAGCAAGGTCGACCGGGCGATCAACGCACTGTCGGCAGTGTTTCTCTCGGTGCCGGCATTCATCGCCGGTCCGGTGCTGATCTACTACTTCGCGATCCAGCTGCAGATCTTCCCGGTGATGGGCTGGTCGCGGCTGAGCGAAGGGCTCGGCGACAACCTGCGCGGTGCGATCCTCCCGGCGATCGCGATCGCGCTCACCGAGATCGCCGCATTCCACCGACTGTTGCGTACCGACCTCATCGGCACGCTTCGCGAGGACTTCGTGGCGTCGGCGCGAGCCAAGGGGATGCCCTCCTGGTACGTGATGCTCCGGCACGCGCTGCGGCCATCGTCTTTCTCACTCATCACGGTCGCGGGCATCAACCTCGGACGGCTGATCGGAGGCACCGTGATCGTCGAAACACTCTTCGGTCTACCAGGATTGGGGCAGTTGGTTGCTTCGTCCATCACGTCACGTGACGTAATCATGGTGCAGGGCATCGTCGTCTTCATCGCGGTCGTGTACGTCGGTATCAACACCCTCGTCGACCTCAGCTACCAAGTCATCGACGCGGGTCAGGAAGGTGGTCGGAGCATGACGCAGGTCGCGCTCGAGAAGCGTGGAGACGGCGTCTCCACGGGAAAGAGCGCCGCGACGTTACCCGACGTCCCGGCCGTAAAGAAACAGCGTTCGATCCTGGTCTACCTGTCGATCGTCTGGCTTGTCGTCATCATCGGTGCCGCGATCTTCGCAGGCCTGCTTCCCATTGCGCCCTACGATGTTCCGATCGGATCTCCTCGTCAGCCCCCGTCGTTCGAGTCCCTCGACCTGGTCCTGGGAACAGATACACTCGGCCGATCGATGCTCTCGCGCATCGTCTACGGCGCGCAGGTCTCGCTCGTCATAGGTGCCGTCGCCGGCCTGACCGGGTTCGTGATCGGCTCCTTCTTCGGCTTGATCTCAGGCTACTTCGGCAAGAAGCTCGACTCCGTGATCACCCTGATCACCGATGCCATGCTCGCGTTTCCCCCGCTGATCCTTCTCCTCGCGCTGGCGTCGATCCTGACTCCGAGCGTGCCGACCATGCTGCTGGGCCTCGGTCTGATGGCTGTTCCGTCGTTCATCAGACTGTCCCGCGCGAATACTCTTTCCTGGTCGTCGCGTGAATTCGTCAGGGCTGCAAAGAACATGGGAGCCGGGAACGGCCGCATCCTGTTCCGAGAGATCACGCCCAACGTGATCGCGCCGCTCGCGTCCTACCTCCCCATCGTGATGGCGGCTCTCATCGTTGCCGAGGGCTCCCTGAGCTTCCTCGGCCTCGGCATTCCGCCGCCGCAGCCGAGCTGGGGCGGGATGATCAACGATGGCAAGGACGCGCTGTCCACGTCACCTCACCTGGTGATGGTTCCTTCACTCGTCATCTTCCTCACGGTGTTCGGCCTCAATCAAGTAGGCGATCACCTTCGCACAAAGTACGACCGCACGCTGCACGACTGAACACGTTCAGCGCGCGCCGATCGTAGTCCTGAAGTACATGAAAGTATGAGGTCGAGAATGATCCGACACAGACGTATGGTGGCCGCGTTCGCAGCCGCCTGCTCCGCGGCACTGGTTCTGGGTGCATGCGGCGCCGGAGGGGATTCCGGGTCTGCCAGCAATTCGACTGCGGCCACAGTGGAGGCCGGCGATCCCGTCGCCGGCGGCACTGCACGCATCATGCAGATGGGCGAACCGCGGTCGCTCGACCCCGCGCAGCTGTCCAACACATGGGCGCACCAGCCCCTCCTCGGCAATGCGCTCTACGGCACGTTGATGGTGACGAACAACGACACGTTCGAGCTCGAATACAAGATGGCCACCGACTTCTCGAGTGAGGACGGTGGCAAGACCTACACCCTCGTTCTTCAGCCGGATCTGGTCTTCAGTGACGGCACACCGCTGGATGCTGCCGCGGTGAAGTACAACTGGGATCGACTCAAGGACCCTGCTTTGGGGTCCACCACCATCCGGCAGGCAGTGGAGGTCGAGTCGACCGAGGCTGTCGATCCGCTCACGCTGCGTGTGACGATGGTGGAGCCGAACCCGCAGTTCGGTCAGGCTGTTGTTGCGGGCGCGCTCAACTGGGTTGCGTCGCCGGCGGCACTCGAGCAGGGGCGTGAGGCGTTCGATCAGAACCCGATCGGTGCAGGCCCGTTCACCCTGGTCAACTGGGCTCGTCAGGACGTGGTGACACTCGAGAAGAATCCCGGGTATTGGGATGCGCCCAAGCCGTATCTGGATACGCTGGAGATTCGCACGGTGGCCGATGCCAGCCAGCGGTCGAACACCATGACTACAGGCGGGGCCGACCTGACCGCAGAGACGAGCTGGACCAACGTCAACAAGGCCGACGCTGCAGGGCTCCAGTACGTCGTGACGTCCACTGGTGGCGGCCAGTATGTGGGTATGAATCAACGTCGTGCGCCCTTCGACGACGAGCGTGCGCGTCGTGCAGTGTCGCTGGCTGTCGACCTCGACGCCGTGAACACCGTGGTCTACAACGGTGAGGGCGAGGTCCCCACCACGTTCTTCCCCGAGGACTCACCGTTCTACGCCGACATTCCGCTCGGCGAGACGAACATCGAAGAAGCACAGAGTCTCTTCGACGAACTCGCCGCAGAAGGCAAGCCTGTCAAGTTCACCTTCCTGTCGTACCCGACGACCGAAAGCCGCGTGCTCGCCGAGGCGATTCAAGCTCAACTCAGCGCCTTCGAGAACGTGGAGATGAACGTGGAGGTCACCGACTTCGCGGCCGTGACGGCGCGCGCGGGCGCACGCGACTTCGACATGCTCATCTCGTCCGCGGTCACCCAGGATCCCGATTACGCCCTGTCGATGGCGTTCACGTCGGACTCCACCGGAAACTTCATGGGCGTCAACAATCCTGAACTGGACGCTGCGCTCGATCGCGGCCGGTTCGGCGCAACCCAAGAGGAGCGCAAGGCGGCATACGACGAGGTACAGCAGATTCTCGCCGACACCGCCGTGGGCCTCTGGTACACCCGTGCATTGCCGTCGGTGACCTTCAGCGAGGACACGCATGGGGTACAGCTGTTCAGCCTCGGCTCGACCTTGCCCGAAGAGCTTTGGATCAGTAACTAGCCGACACGACCGAAAGGGCCGGCTCGCCGTGAATGCTCAGCCGCTTCTCGAAGTGAGAAATCTACGTGCCTACATCGGCACGCCGCGAGGCACCGTCCGTGCTGTGGACGATGTGTCGCTGAACCTGGACTCCGGACAGGCGCTGGGTATCGTCGGCGAGTCCGGCTCCGGCAAGTCGGTCATGGCCCGTGCATCATGGGTCTGATGCCGCCACGCTCGGGTCGTTCCGGCGAGGTCACCTTCCAGGGACGTGATCTGTTGTCCCTGAGCAAGAAGGAGAAACTGGAGATCTGGGGAAACCAGATCGCCATGGTTTTTCAAGATCCCGGTCGGTCCCTCAATCCGGTTGTGCGGGTCGAACGTCAGCTCACCGAGGGAATGCGACGACACCTCGGCGTGAGCAAGTCCGAAGCCCACGATCGCGCGCTGAAACTCCTGGACGAAGTGGGTGTGCCCGATCCGGAGCGTCGCCTGAGGAACTATCCACATGAGATGTCCGGCGGCATGCGTCAGCGCGTTATGCTGGCGATCGCCTTGGCGTGTGAGCCGGATCTTCTGATCGCGGACGAACCGACCACGGCCTTGGACGTGACCGTGCAGCGTCAGATCCTCGATCTGCTCCGCCGCGTACAACGCGATCGGAACATGGCGATGATGCTCATCAGCCACGACCTGGCTGTCGTCGCCGGTCGCACCGACCGGGTGGCTGTCATGTACTCGGGTCGTCTCGCAGAGATCGGGTCCACTCGCGGAGTGTTCGACGCGCCTATGCATCGCTACACACATGCGCTCCTGGGTGCGACACCGTCGATCGACCACGAACGGCATTCGCCTCTGCGTCTGATCGAAGGATCGCTTCCCGACCCGACCTCGCCCCCGAAGGGTGCAGGTTCGCTCCTCGCTGCTCGAACGCGGAGGACGCATGCTCGTCCGCGCCGATCGAGCTCGAGTCCTTCGGCGTCGATCACGACGTCGCGTGCGTGAACCCCGTCAAGGTGCCGGTGGGGTCTGTATCCGGAGGTGAATCACATGGCAGGTAGTGGTACCGCACATCTGCGCGGCGACGAAGCATTGCTCTCGGTGCAGGACCTCGTCGTCGAGTACCCGTCGAAGGCAGGCACTGTGCAGGCGGTGTCGAAGATCAGTTTCGACCTGCTTCCCGGCGAGACCCTGGGCATCGTCGGTGAATCCGGATGTGGGAAGTCGACCACCGGCCGTGCCGTTCTGCGACTCGATCGGGTGACGGCGGGCCGAATCAGGTTCGGTGAGGAATGGATCGAGGGCGTGAGCGAGAAGCACATGCGCTCGCTACGCCGTGACATGCAGATGATCTTCCAGGACCCGGTATCGTCGCTCAATCCGCGTCGCGCGGTCAAGGACATCGTCGTCGAGGGACTGACGGTCGCCGGAGCGAACGCCGAGGAGCGAGAGAAGAAGTCTGCATCGATGCTCGAGCAGGTCGGGCTGCCGGGCGACCGGTTCGCGGAGATCCTGCCCCGGCAGCTGTCCGGTGGTCAGGCACAGCGCGTCGCGATCGCGCGTGCACTCGCGCTCGGTCCACGTCTGCTGATCTGCGACGAACCGGTTTCGGCGTTGGACGTCTCGGTGCAGGCTCAGATCCTCAACCTCATCGAAGAACTCAAGGCAGAGTTCGATCTGACGGTCGTGTTCATCGCCCATGATCTCGGTGTGGTTCGCACCGTCAGCGACAACGTGATGGTGATGTATCTGGGCAAGGTCTGCGAGTTCGGCGACTCCATCGAGCTCTACGACGACCCCGCACATCCCTACACTCGCGCATTGCTGGACTCGGTTCCATTGACCGATCCCGACAAGGCTTTCGCGGGGCCTGCTCTGGCCGGCGATGTGCCGTCGCCGCTCTCCCCGCCGACGGGATGTCGTTTCCGGACGCGCTGCCCGCATGCGCAGGAGCGGTGCGAGAAGGAAGAACCGGAAATGCGTGAGGTAAGGCCGGGACAGTACGCGGCATGCCATTTCCCGCTGCCTTCCGTCCTGGGACGTAAGAATCTGTTCGAGGTGGAGAACATCGACCTCGACAAGGCCGTAGCATCGTAGGAGCAAGTCGCGAGAACTGTAGGCCCCGAGAGAGTCTCGGGGCCTACAGTCGTTCGTCGGAGTTCTCGAGCGTTATCTCGACGATGTGGTCAGGCGCGCGAACTCCTCGCGGATGATGATGCCGACCTTGATCGAGAACCCCCGGGGTAGTTTGTGTTGCGACGTCGCGGCCATACCGACTCTGTGACTGAGTATCGGGCCGCGGAGCGGGGCGTATCTCACACGGCCGCTGCGAATCTCGGAACGGCAGGCGGACTGGGGCAGGATGCCGTATGCCTGGCCGGATTCGATGAGTTCCTTCGAGATCTGAAGCGAGTCCGTCGCGAATCGAGACCGAAGAGTGATCTCGAGTCGGAGGGCGGTGTTCGTCAACGTCGTTCCGATTCCCACCGGTGAAATCGGTAGTACCAGCGGGTAGTCCGCAAGATCCACGAACTCGATTGCACGGCTCGGATGAAGATCCGATGCGGGACCGCCGACGACGACGAGATCTTCGACGAGTAGCTCGCTGTAGAACAGGCGGTCATCGGGAATCGAGTTTATGACAGCGCTGTCCAAGTTCTCCTTGAGCATGTCCTCGACGAGCTTTTCGCTGGGTGCAACCGTCACCGAGAAGCTGACCTTCGGAAATGCCGTAGACAGGCTGCCGAGTAAGGGCGTGGCCAGCGTGGCTGCGACAGTTTCGGTCAGGCCGAGCCGCAGTCCTCGCTCGATGTGTGCCATGGGAGAACCGGCGTACTGGAGTGCGAGTTCCAGTTGGCGTAGCGGACCCGCCGTGTTCGCGCGGAGCTGTTCGCCGTCTTCGGTGAGCTCCATACCCCGGGATGTACGACGAAAGAGTTTCACGCCCAGGTCGTCTTCGAGGAGCCGGAGTTGCCGACTGAGTGCCGGCTGCGCCACTCCCAGCACGGTGGCAGCCTGGGTCATCGAACCTTCCTCGGCGATGCGCAGGAAGTAGCCGAGCCGGTGAGTGTCCATGTGCGGCTGAGTCCTCTCGAGATATAGCGCGATGTTATGGCTTGGCGCCGAAATCGATATTGGCATAGCTCGTGACCTGAATCATAGTCTCGTTTCACCGGGGTGAATTTCCACGCACCCGGATTCGAGAGTGAATCGGCGAGAGGGGAATCCATGTTGCAGGACGAGACGCAGAACTGGGTCGAGAAGCTCGGCCTGGATCGGCTGCCGAGGCACACTGTCGATCAGCGCGTCACCGAGGTTATGGATCTGACCGGCAGGAAGGCCCTCGTCACCGGCGCGGCGGCGAAGGCCTCGGCCATGCCATTGCGAATCGTCTCGCAGGACTCGGCGCGGATATCGCATTGGTGGGCCGGACGCCGGAGACGTTGGAGCGTCGGGCGAAGGAGATCGCGGAGCGCTGGGGCGTGAACACGGTGCCGGTCAAGGCGGATATGTCCGATTGGGACCAGGTGCACCGGGCTGTGCAGGAAAGTCGTGATGGCCTCGGTGGTTTCGACATCATGATCAACAATTCGGTGAATGTGGTTGCCGGTCCGTTCGAGAACCACACCAAGGACGACATCGACACCACGGTCCACGGCAGCCTGACCATGATGATGTACGGCGCACACGCTGCGCTGGAGGTCATGTTGCCCCAGGGTTCCGGGAAGATCATCAACATCGGGGCCGTGGGCGGCCGCATCCAGCAGCGGGGACTGGTGGTGTACAACTCGTGCAAGTCCGGGGTAGTGGGATTCACCCGCAACCTGGCGCACGAGATGGCGCCCCGGGGCGTCAACGTGCTGGCGTGTGCACCCGGAATCATGATCAAGCCCAGCATGATGGAGTACCTCCAGCGTCCGACGAACGACCGGGAGCGCGCGGCTCGGGACTCGATCGTCGAATCGATCGAGAACTACGTGCAGCTCGGGCGCGCAGCGCTTCCCGAAGAAGTAGCAAACATGGTCGCGTTCCTCGCCAGCGATGCAGCCGACTACATGTGCGGTCAGACGATCGATGTCGCCGGCGGTCAGTGGATGAACTGACGCGCGTTCACCGTGAACCCGACATATATTTCTTTGGAGGACAACGTGTTCGATATGGACGACATGCTGGCGGCAGCGACCTCGCGGACGGAGCTCACCGATTTCGGTGACGACTCCTTCCGCGAAGGGCTCGGCATACTTCTTTCCTCGCTGCGCGGTGAGGCGCAACTGAATTCTCGTGGCGAATCGTTTCTTCACGAGCGGATCGTCAACCATCTCGCGCAGCGGCTTCAGGTCGAAGACTGGTACCGCAGGCATCCCGAGGTCGAGGCAGAGCAGATCTCGCGCCGCTGATCGGATTGGGTCTTCCTCGAACAGGTTCGAGTGCACTCGCGTTGCTGCTGGCACAGGATCCCGAAGTTCGCTACATCCGACGGTGGGAGTCCTCGCAGCCGTGTCCGCCGCCGTCGACGGTATCCGGTGTCGATCCGCGAATCCCCACGGCACCGGTGAGATGGTGGGCTCCCGGCATCATGTTCCGGTCGAGACGCATGGTCCGATGGAATGTCACGACCTGATGGCACTGGACTTCAAATCGTACATGTTCTTGTCGTTTGCGCAGGTCCCCACCTACGCGGAGTGGCTCGTCCACGATGCTGATCTGCGACCGACCTTCGAGTACCAGAAGCGCGTCATGAAGCTCCTGCAATGGGGTGAACCCACGCGCCCGTGGCGTCTGAAGTGCCCCACGCATGTGCACTTCCTGGAACCCCTCACAGAGGTCTTCCCGGACGCGCGATTCGTCATGACACACCGAGATCCGACCGATTCCATGCTCTCTCTGTCTGAACTGATCACCGACATCGTGATGAGCTTCACCGACAGCGTGGACAGGCCCTACATCGGCCGGATGAACATCGAGCATTGGGTGTCCGGCATGCAGAAGACTGTGGAGTTCCGCGCGGCAGGTGCGGACGATCGCTTCTACGACATCGACTTCCGCGCAATGCAAGCCGATCCCGTCGGCCAGGTCCGAGGTCTGTACCAGTGGTTGGGCGAGCCGGTCACCGACCGGTTCGAGACCCAGATGCGCGACTGGTGGACTCGCGCAGCTGCCGAGCGTGAGCCCAGCAAGAGCGCCGACCCCGTCGAGTTCGGCATCGATCTCGACCAGCTACGACCACGGTTCTCGGACTACCTGGAGAAGGCGAACAAGTGGACGGTGCACGAATTCAGCTGAGTCTCGAACACGTGGGCCGGTCGACAGGAAGGGTATTCGATGTTGCAGGGCGATGAGCGAGACTGGGTCGAGGTGCTCGGGCTGGATCGGTTGCCCAAGCACACCATCGATCAGCGCGTCACCGAAGTGATGGATCTGACCGGGAGGAAGGCCATTGTCACCGGGGCGGGCGGTGACGGTCTGGGCCACGCTATCGCCACTCGGCTTGCAGGTCTCGGAGCGGATATCGCATTGGTGGGCCGCACCCGTGAGAAGGTGGAGCGCCGGGCGAAGGAAATCGAGCAGCGCTGGAATGTGAACACGGTCCCGGTGCAAGCGGATATGTCCGACTGGGATCAGGTGCGCCGTGCCGTGCACGAAAGTTGTGACGCGCTCGGAGGTCTCGACCTCATGATCAACAATCCGGTGAACGTGATTGCCGGTCCGTTCGAGAAGCACACGAAGGAGGACATCGACGCTACGGTGCACGGCAGCTTGACGATGATGATGTACGGTGCGCACGCCGCCCTCGAGCACATGCTGCCGCAAGGTTCGGGCAAGATCATCAATATCGGATCGGCAGGTGGACGCACCCAGCAGCGAGGCCTCGTCGTCTACAACTCGTGCAAGTCCGGTGTCATCGGGTTCACTCGAAACCTTGCCCACGAAATGGCACCGCGTGGTGTGAATGTCCTTGCAGTCGCGCCCGGAATCATGATCAACCGGACATGATGGAGTACCTCCGACGTCCGGCCAACGACAAGGAACGCGCCGGTCGCGCTTCGATCGTCGAGTCGATCGAGAACTACGTGCAGCTCGGGCGTGCGGGCCTGCCTGAGGAAGTCGCGAACATGGTGGCGTTCCTCGCCGGTGATGCGGCCGACTACATGTGTGGTCAGACGATCGATGTTGCCGGCGGAATCTACATGAACTGAGTCGGAGTGGTACCGACTGTGTCAACTCTTGCCATGTCAATTCCGGCCAAGTCGATCCACACGCGTGGAGCATGCGCGGCCGATACGAAAGGTGTGAAATGTCTGTAGACCTGACCGGTGGGATCGATCCGTCGCGAGAACTCGTATTCGACGAACGCCCCGAGGATCCGGACATGAGGGACTCGGTGAGCTTCTGGACTTTCGACGATCGCGGTACCGTGGGATTGCCTCGCATGGGTATCGAGGCCACCGCTGCGAACTGGGACAGTCACGATATTCAGGTCAATGTTGCGTTCCCGGACGGGCGAACATACCGGCTCCGCGAAACAACCCCGTCGATACCGACCGCCGGCCACGATGGCCTTCCGAGGGTGCTCGGTGCCGGTGGATTGCGGTTCGAGTCGATCTCCGAATTCGACACGTGGAAGATGACGTACGAGGGAAAGGCCGTGGCCTCGACATCCGCAGACCTCATCGACGGAAATGTCGACGGCCCTCTGGTCGATATCCGATTCGGCGTCGAGGCGAAGATGGCGGTTCCGCCATGGGTTCAGGGTGCGATGCGCAAGGAAGCCGGAGACCAGCTGAAGACGACAGCGGCGGGAGATCTCATCGGCGGGCCCCGCTACGAGCAGCTGTACCGGGCTACCGGGTACATCGCCGTCGATGGCGGCGAGGAGCAGACATTCTCGGGTAGCGGCCTTCGCATTCGCCGTCAGGGTGTGAGAAGGCTGACCGAGTTCTGGGGGCATTGCTGGCAGTCAGCGGTGTTCCCGAGTGGAAAAGCATTCGGATACCTCGCATTTCCCCCGCGAGACGACGGGCAGCCGTCGTTCAACGAAGGGTTCGTCTTCCGCGGTGATGGTGATCTGATTCCTGCGCGCGTGGTGAAGGCACCGTGGCTCACCAAGCTCGAGCCGTCCGGCGACGATGCATCGCTGGTCCTCGAGACAGATGACGAAACGATCGAGATCGACGGAGTGACGGCCTTCGGACTCCACGACGTCCACCACAAGGACAAGACCTATTCCGCGCAGGTATTGCAGACCAATTTTCCCGTGGTTCACCAATCCGGCGTGCGTTACCGGTGGGACGGTGAAGAGGTCTACGGAATGATGGAACGTTCGAATCCCATCGAGAAGATCGAACGCCCGTAGCCGGAACGTCTGAAGATCCCGAACCCGAGAAAGTGGCGGTTGCACCGAACATGTCGGATATCAAGATCAATGCCCCGCTGCCGTTCGACAACGTCGACGCAGTCGATGAGTTCATGACCGTCGATGCGGTCCGAGACGTGGGGCGAGCCCTGGAGTGAGCAGGTTCAATGCCGGCTTGGTCACCGACCACCCGTGCCCCACAGGGCGATGGCTCGATTCCGGCGGGCATCACGCCCAGGACCCATTCGTGATGTTGTCGCTCCTCGGGGCGGTGACGACGACACTGAGGTTGCAGACGGGAATTCTCGTGCTGCCCTACCGTAATCCGTTCCTGGTTGCGCGTGCGGTCGCGTCGCTGGACCGGGTCACCGGTGGTCGCGTCACGCTCAGTGTCGGAACCGGCTATCTGAAGGGTGAATATCGGGCGCTCGGGGTCGACTTCGATCGGCGCAACGAACTCACCGACGAATACCTCGACGCGATGACCGCGGCGTTGTCCGGTGGTGAGTTCACCTTCGAGGGGGAGGGGTACACCGCCTACGGGAATCGGATCCTTCCGGGCCCGGTGCAACAACCGCGCCCGCCGATTCTTGTTGGAGGCAACTCGAAGAAGGCGATTCGGCGCGCAGTGGAGCGCGGAGACGGATGGAACCCGTTTCTCACCTCGGTGTCGGGTGCCGATCTGGCCAGGACCCGCACCGCAGGGATCACAGGAGAAGACGACTTGCGCGAGGCTATCGCCTATATGCGTGTGAGTTGTGAAGAAGTCGGGCGTGCAACACCACCCGAAGTTGTTCTCGGAGGGATCATCAAGCCCACCGAGCCGTGGGCACCGGAGATGTGGATCGACCGCATCGGGCGGTACCGAGAGCTCGGGGTCTCGGGACTCGGTGTCAACTTTGCCGGACGCACTCGCGCCGAATGGTGTGACACCGCCGAGCGTATCGGCGCGGAAGTGATAGCCCGGCTCTGAGCCGCACATTCAGTCGTAGACGGTTGTAGGGAGACATGAACGATATGAAGCCACTCACACATCTCGAGAGGCTGGAAGCGGAAAGCATCCAGATCTTCCGGGAGGCAGTGTCGGAGAGCGAAAATCCGGTGATGCTCTACTCGGTCGGCAAGGACAGCTCGGTCATGTTGCATCTCGCGATGAAGGCGTTTCATCCGTCCAAGTTGCCGTTTCCATTGCTGCACGTCGACACGACATGGAAGTTCCGGGCCATGTACGAGTTCCGCGACACGATAGCCGAACGCATGGGTGCCGAACTGATCGTCTACCAGAACCCCGAATGCGTTCGGCTCGGCGTCAATCCCTTCGAGCACGGCTCCGCCACCCACACCGATATGTGGAAGACGGAGGGCCTCAAGCAGGCGCTCGACCTCCATCGTTTCGATCTGGCGTTCGGTGGTGCGCGACGCGATGAAGAGGCGTCGCGAGCGAAGGAGCGGGTGTTCTCGATCCGAAGCGCGAAGCATCGTTGGGATCCGAAGCAGCAACGTCCGGAGCTGTGGAGCCTCTACAACACGAGGAAGGCCCCGGGCGAGAGCGTGCGCGTCTTCCCGCTGTCCAACTGGACCGAGTTGGACATCTGGCAGTACATCCGGCGGGAGCGGATCCCGATCGTGCCGCTGTATTTCTCGAGCCCGCAACCGGTGGTCGAACGCGATGGTGTCCTGATCATGGTCGACGACGATCGATTCCCTCTCGAACCGGGCGAAGTGCCCGAGAAGAAGAACGTGCGCTTCCGGACCCTCGGTTGCTATCCGCTGACCGGGGCAGTCGAGAGCGAGGCATCGACTCTCACCGAGATCATCCAGGAAATGCTCCTCACGACAAGCTCCGAACGCCAGGGCCGGGTGATCGACCGCGACTCGAGCGGGTCGATGGAGCGGAAGAAGCAGGAAGGCTACTTCTGATGGCACATTCAACGACCGACCTCCTCGAATCCGGCATCGAGGACTATCTCGAAGTCCACGAGAACAAGTCGATGCTGCGGTTCATCACCTGCGGAAGCGTCGACGACGGCAAGAGCACGCTGATCGGCAGGCTTCTCTACGATTCGAAACTGGTGTTCTCGGATCAGTTGGATGCGCTCGAAGCGGACTCCAAGAGGGTCGGGACCCAGGGCGACGAGCTGGACTTCGCGCTGCTCGTCGACGGCCTCACCGCGGAACGCGAGCAAGGCATCACGATCGACGTGGCGTATCGATTCTTCTCCACGGAGAAGCGGAAGTTCATCGTCGCCGATACCCCGGGGCACGAGCAGTACACCCGGAACATGGTGACCGGAGCGTCGACTGCTGACGTCGCGGTGATCCTGCTCGATTCCCGACACGGGATCTCGACGCAGACGAGACGGCACTCCTATCTCGTGACGCTCCTCGGAATCGACCGGGTGGTGCTCGCAGTCAACAAACTCGACCTGGTCGACTACTCGCAGGAGGTGTTCGAGCGTCTCGAATCCGAATACCGGGTGTTCGCGAAAGAACTCGGTCTCGCCGACCCCGTGTGCATTCCGATCTCGGCGCTACGCGGCGACAACATCATCGAGCAGAGCCCGAATACGCAGTGGTACAACGGCCCTACTCTGATCGAGTATCTCGAGTCCGTCGGGATCGCCGACGAAATCCGGACATCTCCGTTCCGGCTTCCGGTGCAGTGGGTGAATCGGCCGAATCTCGACTTCCGGGGGTTCTCCGGCCGGATCGTGGGCGGCACGGTGAGCGCCGGCGACAGTGTGCGCATTCTCCCGTCGGTCGAGAGACCCGAATCAAGCAGGTGCACACCGCAGACGGCGATATCGGTCTTGCCGTCGCCGGCCAGTCCGTCACGGTCACCCTCACCGACGAAGTCGATGTCAGCCGTGGTGATGTCATCGTCGCGGCGTCGGCCCCGGCGTCGGTGTCGGACCAGTTCGAGAGTCACCTGGTCTGGATGAGCGAGGACGCGATGCTGCCCGGCCGCTCGTACCTGATGAAGATCGGTACGCGCACCGTCGGTGTCAGTGTTGCCCAGCCGAAGTACACGGTGAACGTCAACACTCTCGAACACCTCGCTGCGAAGACACTCACCATGAACGAGATCGGGGTGTGCAATCTCAACCTCGACAAGCCGATTCCCTTCGACCGTACGGAGAGAACCGGGAGATGGGTGGGTTCATCCTCATCGACAAATTCACCAACGCGACGGTGGCGGCGGGAATGCTGCATTTCGCACTGCGTCGCGCCGACAACGTCCACTGGCAGGCAGTCGACGTGACGAGGAGCGTTCGCGCGCGTGCCAAGGGGCAGAAGGCAGCGCTCGTGTGGTTCACCGGACTCTCCGGTGCAGGCAAGTCGACCGTTGCGAACCTCGTCGAGAAGCGTCTGTTCGACCAGGGTTTTCACACGTATCTTCTCGACGGCGACAATGTACGCCACGGACTGAACAAGGACCTCGGTTTCACCGCTGCCGATCGCGTCGAGAACGTGCGACGGGTCGCGGAGGTTGCCCGGTTGATGGTCGATTCGGGATTGATCGTCCTCGCATCCTTCATCTCACCGTTCAAGGCCGAACGGCAGATGGCGCGGGAACTGGTCGGTGAATCCGAGTTCGTCGAGGTCTTCGTCGACGCTCCGCTGTCGGTAGCGGAGTCCCGCGACCGGAAGGGTCTGTATGCAAAGGCCCGGCGCGGCGATCTGGTCAACTTCACCGGTGTGGACTCACCGTACGAAGCACCCGAATCTCCGGATGTCCATCTCGACGCAAGCGGCGGCATCACACCGGAGGCCGCAGCCGATCTCGTGATCCTGCATCTCCGTGAAGCGGGAATCCTGCAACCGGGAACGGGGGTATGAGGTGAACGACCACGAACTTGCCGCGGCATTGGCCGCGGAAGCAGGTGCGCTGCTGCTCGAGATTCGCTCTCAGGGAGGTGATGCCGGCGACGCAATGGCGAACAGGCTGTTGTTGCGTCGGCTGGCCGAAGAACGTCCTCGGGATGCGGTGTTGTCGGAGGAAGCGGCCGACGACAGGGTCCGCCTCGGTCGCGATCGGGTCTGGATCGTCGACCCCCTCGACGGCACGCGGGAATACGGCGAGCCACCGAGGGCCGACTGGGCCGTCCACGTGGCGCTCGCCATCGACGGTGTCGCCGCGATCGGTGCGGTGGCGCTACCTGGAATGGATGTCGTCCTCCACACGGGAACACCACCCGTGGTGCCCGCGGCGCACGCGGGTCCGCCGCGGTTGGTGGTATCCAGGTCGCGGCCCCCGAAGTCTGTCGCTCTAGTTGTCGAGCGACTCGGCGCCACCACGATTCCGATGGGATCGGCAGGCGCCAAGGCCATGGCGGTGGTGCGGGGTGAGGCCGATGTCTATGTCCACTCCGGTGGTCAGTACGAATGGGATTCCTGCGCACCGGTTGCCGTGGCGGAGAGCGCAGGCCTCCACACGTCGCGGATCGACGGCACTCCACTGCGCTACAACATGCCCGACCCGTACCTGCCGGACCTGGTGATCTGTCGCCCCGAACTTGCAGGGGCGGTACTCGAATCACTCTCCGGAAGTATCGAATCGAGTCGAAGATGATTCACGGGTCTCCGAACAGAGAAGCGCGTCCGCGATTCGGCCGGACCGTCGGAGTGGTGGTCGCAGCATGCATTGCCGCCCTCACATTGTCGGCGTGCGGTACCACCGAGGCCGGTGACCGCGAGAGCCGGTCCGCGGGTGAGGGGGATTCACCGGTTCCGGGAGGCACAGCGAACATCCTGCAGCCTGCCGAACCGCGTTCCCTCGACCGGCGGCCCTGTCCAATAGCTGGTCGCATCATCCGGTCATCGGGAATGCCCTGTACGGAACGCTGATGACCCTCGACCCCGAGACCCTCGAGCTCGGGTACAAGATCGCCACGGATTTCGTCGGGAGCGACGAGGGACGAACATTCACGCTGACACTGCGTCCCGACGTGACCTTCACCGACGGAACGCCGCTCAATGCCGCAGCCGTGAAGGTCAACTGGGATCGGCTGCGCGACCCGGAGCTGGCTTCGACGGCAATCCGGCAGGCCGCCCAGATCGCCGCAACCGAAGTGATCGATGACCGGACACTGAAGATCACGCTGCCGGAACCCAACGAGAACTTCGTGCAGGGCATCGTCAACACGTCGATGAACTGGATCGCGTCGCCGACTGCGCTGGCCGAGGGCCGAGAGGCATTCGACGAGAACCCGGTGGGCGCCGGCCCGTTCACCCTGGCGGAATGGACCCGGCAGGACACGATCGAACTAGAGAAGAATCCCCACTACTGGGACGCTCCGAAGCCGTACCTCGATGGTCTGAGCATCCGAATGCCGACCGACACCAACCAGCGCTTCAACGCTCTCTCGACCGAGGCGGCGGATCTTTCCACCGAGGCCAGTTGGAAGATCCTGTCGATGGCCGAAGACACAGGCCTCATGACCGAATCCGTGGACACCGGAGGCGGCCAGTTCATCGCCCTGAATCTACGGAGGGCACCGTTCGACGACGAGCGCGCGCGGCGCGCCGTGGTGCTGGCCGTCGACGCCGAGGCGATCAACGCGGCCGTCTATGAGGGAAGTGCACAAACCCAGAGCTTTCTCTTCCCGGAATCGTCGCCGTTTCACCGCGACATCGCGTTCCCCAAGCGGGATGCGGAGTCCGCTCAGAAGCTGTTCGACGAGCTCGCGGCCGAGGGTAAGCCCGTGAAGTTCACCTTCCTGTCGTATCCCACGCCCGAGAGCCGCGGGCTAGGGGAGAGCCTGCAGGCGCAGCTGAGTGCCTTCGAGAACGTCGAGGTGGACGTGGAGATTGCGGATTACCCGGCGGCGACCGCGCGAGCGGGGGCGCGGGATTTCGATGCGATGATCTCGACCGCTGTCATCCAGGATCCGGATTACGCTCTGTGGACAGCCTTCCACGGCGATTCACCGGGCAACGTCACGGGGATCGACGACGAGGACCTGAACTACGCCCTCGATGTCGGCCGTGCCAGTACGTCGATGGATGAGCGCGCACAGGCATACGCCACAGTCCAGGATCGACTCGTGGCCCTGAATCCCGCCGTGTGGACCATCCGGTCCGCGCCGTCCACCATCTGGCGCGAGTCACTGCACGGAGTTGTGTCGTACGCCTGGGGTTCACCGCTCCCCGAAGAACTCTGGCTGGGCGAGTGAGGATGCCGCACTCGAACAGCACCAGCGGTTCCGGTCGTGTCGTGTGGGTGCTGGTATTCGGTGGCATCGTCACCACACTGATGTCGACGCTGGTGATTCCGCTCCTCGGTGAGCTCCCCACGATACTCGGAACCAGCGTCGCCAACTCGTCGTGGGTGGTGACGGTGACCTTGCTGTCGGGTGCTGTGGCCACGCCGGTGACCGGCCGGCTGGGGGACATGTACGGGGCTCGCCGGATACTGCTGCTGTGCACGATCCCGTTGATCGTCGGATCGGTCCTGTGCGCGCTGTCGTCGTCCTTGGTGCCGATGCTCGTCGGGCGAGCTCTGCAGGGTGCGGGCTTCGGCATGGTCCCGGTGGGGATCAGTGCGCTGCGCACGCTGGTACCGCCGGAGAAGCTGGGATCGTCGATCGCAGTGATGAGTGCGTCGCTGGGAATCGGGGGGACACTCGGGTTGCCCCTTGCCGCGGTGGTGGCGCAAACGACGAGCTGGCGGTTCCTGTTCTGGGGAGTCGCCACGCTCAGTGTGGTAACCGCGGTGCTCATCGCGTGGGTTGTACCGTCCACGCCTGCTTACGGTGCCGGGAAGCGTTTCGATGCGGTCGGTGCTCTCGGTGTTGCTCTGGGTCTGGTGTGCCTGCTGCTGGTCGTGTCGAAGGGCGCCGAGTGGGGATGGGCGAGTCCGACGACACTCGCCTTGCTCGCCGGCGCGGTGGTAGTCCTTCTGATCTGGGGTCTGTGGGAGCTGCGGATCGACGCCCCGCTGATCGATCTCCGGGTCTCGATGGGGAAGCGGGTACTGGTCACCAACTCGGTGACGATCCTGATCGGATTCTCGGCGTACTTCCAGTCGTTGCTCGTCCCGCAACTCCGGCAGCTACCCGAATCCACGGGCTACGGGTTGGGTCAGTCGATGATCGTGATGGGTCTGTGGTGTGCGCCGTCCGGGTTGGCGATGATGGCAGCTGCCCCGCTCAGCGCCCGTCTGACCGCTACACGTGGTCCGCGTGCCACGTTGCTCACGGGATGCTTGTTCATGGCCACAGGTTTCGCGTCCTCTGTCTTCTTGATGGGGTCGACGTGGGGACTGATGTTCGTCAGTTGCAGCGTCGCTGCGGGTCTCGGTCTCGCGTACGGCGCCATTCCGACAGTGATCCTGAGTTCGGTTCCGCCGTCCGAAGGGGCATCTGCAAACAGCGTGAATACTCTCTTGCGATCCGTGGGTAGTTCTGTATCGGCTGCCGTGAGCGGCATGGTTCTCGGTTGGATGACCATCGAGTTCGCGGGAAGCGTGATTCCCAGCCGGACCGGATTCGTCACCGGTCTCATGATCGGATGTGTGACCGCGCTGGTCGCTGGTGCCATCGCCATGGTGCTTCGAGTTCCGAAGCCGGGGACCGCTCGGGCACATGAAGCTCATGTGCCGGAGCAAGCCACGGGTTGATCAGGACTCAGCGCCCGGCATCCATCTTCGATCCGCCGTCGACCATCAGGGTGTGTCCGGTCATGTAACTGGCCGCATCGCTCGCCAGGAAGACGGCAACGGAGGCGACTTCGTCGCCACCTCCGAAGCGGCCCAGCGGAATTTGAGACCGCATCCACGCCTGCGTCTCCTCCCCGGCCTTCTCCAGGTAGATCTTCATGGCGGGAGTGTCGTAGGCGGCGGGGCAGATCGTGTTCACCCGGATGCGTCCGGACCCCATTCGCGAGCCACCACACGAGTCGTCGCGCGGATCGCTTCCTTCGTTGCGGCGTAGGAGAAGTGCTCCTTCAGCCCGCCGACGCCTGCCCCGGAGCCGATGTTGACGACGCTGCCGGTGCGGTCCACGAGATACGGGTAGCAGGCCTGAAGGTAGTAGTAGGTGCCGAGGAGTCCGCTCCGCAGATGCACCATGAGATGCTCCTCGTCGGTGTCGACGAACGGCATCTGGGTGTTGCGGACGTTCTGAGCATTGTTGACGAGGATGTCGATGCCGCCGAATTCGGATACGACGGTCGCGACACTCGCGTCGACTTGGTCGCGCTGGGACACGTCACACGTAATGGCAAGACCCGGACTGCCGTAGTTGCCGAGTTCTCGACTCACCGCATCTGCGGTGTCCGGGTTGATGTCGACGACCGCGACACGGGCTCCGGCCTGCGTCAGGGCGATTGCGATGTCGCGTCCGAGGCCTTGCCCGGCTCCCGTCACGATCGCGGATCTACCTGCGAGCGCGCCTTCGAGAAATGCAAGATTCCGTTCGGTCATGGGTCGTCCTCTTCTATGACGGGAATGAGACTGAGTCTCATAGTCAATTCAGCGTATCAGCCAGTAGTCTTTCTCACCATGGGCGACAACATCCGCGATCGAGGCCGAGAGATTCTCACGGCCGAATTGGCGGATGCGGCCGCGACATATTGCGCCGAAGCCGGTTTCGATGCGGTCACCGTCGACGACATCGCTCGGGCGATCGGGATCTCCCGAGCAACGTTCTTCCGGTACTTCACTTCCAAGGAAGCCGCGGTCGTCGCCGCAGTGCGGATCGGGCGGCTCTCGATCGCCGATCAGTTACGCCAGGCGCAACCGATACCCGGCACGCGAGTTGTCGACGCTGTTCGGGCAGCCATGCAGCCGACCATCGATGCAGCGCACGCGACACCGGAGTTGCTGCGCGCACGACTGAAGATGATCGCCGAATCGTCGGCGCTGAGGGCTCGACTGGCGTCGGAAAGGTCGGAGCAGCGAGCAGGCCTGGAGCAGGCTCTGCTCGAACGTGTGGCAGATCCGATCGGCGCGTGCGCGGCTGCCCACGCCTCGATGGCTGCGATCGATCTGGCATGGAGTATCTGGAGTTCCGACGAGCGCATGGAGTTCGGTGCCGCGCTCGACCGCGCATTCGCGCTCGTCGCCGATGTCGGCTCGGTCCGACTCGATCACTCGTAGAAGCGAACGGCCTTCTGCCCTATGATCGGAGGCGCGACCGATCCGGTCGCCGCTGCCACGACCATGATACGTAGATCGAAGGCCGGCAGCCCCTCACTGCGACACTCGGCTCCCGAACATGTCACGGACCGAGCAGTATTGGAGACCGATATGGGCGAACAACGACGAGGTACCGCGATCGCGATGTCCGACGACGAGCGCGACGAGTTCCTGCAGAATCAGCCGGTGTGCCGAGTTGCGACCGTCGGCTCGGGTGGGCCCCACCTGAGTGCGCTGTGGTACGTCTGGGACGGAAAGGCGTTGTGCTCAACTCCCTGGTCCGTAGCCAGCGTTGGACCGACATCGATCGCGATGCGCGGCTTGCTGTGATCGTCGACGACGGAGGCTCCGACTTCATGAGCCTTCGGGGTGTGGAACTACGCGGGCGAGCGGTGAACGTCGGTGAGATACCGCGCCGAGGTGACGAGGTCGACGAACTTGCCGAACCCGAACGGCTTTTCGCCGACAAGTATGCCGGCGGACGCGACTTCTCCTACGACGGCCGGCACGCGTGGCTGAAGCTCGAACCGGCGAAGATCGTGAGCTGGGACTTCAGTAAAATGCGTAAGTGACGGCCGTGTGAGCGTTGCTCCGGCGCAGCAGGACCGGAGCAACGCGTCAGGCCGAGAGCCTGCTGAGTGGATGCTGGGGCGAGGCGAACTTCGCCCGATCGCGGTCGGCGACCGACCGGATGTCGATCGCGCCGATACGCTCGTCGCAGACCTTGACGAGTTGGTCGAGGATCTCCGGGTCGAGCCGATTCCACCGATCCCGCGTCAGGAGCACGCGCAGTCGGTGGAAGAACTCCGGCGGGGTGATGCCGAATTCGACGAAGATATCTTCGTCGGGGCCGCCGTTCCAATGCCTCCACTTCAAGGCGAAGGCCAGCATTGCAGCTTCGTCCCTCATCGTGCCTCCTCCTGTAGTGCGGTGGTGAGTCGACCTACCGCAGTTGGTTTTTCATGACTTTTCCGGTGGCGCCGAGTGGCAGCGCATCGAGGTATTCGATGAAGCGGGGCGCCTTGAACCCGGCCATACGATCGCGGCTCCATGCGATGAGGTCGTCGATCGGCACCGGGTTGCTCGAGACGACGAATGCCTTGCCGACCTGGCCGAGGCGTTCGTCGGGGACACCGATGACGGCGACCTGGTCGACGGCGGGGTGTTCGAGTAGGAATCCTTCGATCTCCGCAGGGTAGGCATTGAAGCCGCCGACGATGAACATGTCCTTCTTGCGTCCGACGATGCGAAGGTGCCCATCGGGATCGAGTGTTCCGAGGTCGCCGGTGTGCAGCCAGCCGTCGGTGTCGATCGCTTCGGCCGTGGCCTGGTCATCGTCGAGGTAGCCCTGCATGACGTTGTAACCGCGGATGAGTACTTCGCTGTCGTCGGCTATGCGGATCTCGATGCTTCGCACGGTTTTCCGACTGTGGTGGCGATCTGTTCGAACGTGTCGCCGGAGCGCGATGCGGTGGCAGTTCCACCTTCGCTCAATCCGTACCCCGTCATGATCGTCTCGAACGGCAGTTCGTTCTTGATCCGCCGGATGAGATCGACCGGAATGTCCGCGGAACCCGTCACGGCGGCGCGCAGCGACGACAGGTCGTGGGCGCTCGACGAGTTCAACAACGATTGGTAGAGGGTCGGGGGTCCGGGCAGCATCGTGACCTTCTCGCGTTCGACGAGTTCGAGCACGACGTCGACGTCGAGGACCGGTATCGGCAGGACCGTGGCGCCGCGGATCATCGATGCGATCAGGCCGGCCTTGTATCCGAACATATGGAAGAACGGATTGACGATCATGTAGCGGTCGCCCTGGCGCAGATCGGCGAGATCGCACCATTCGGAGAACATCCGCAGCGTCTGCCGATGGTTCATCATGACGCCTTTGGGGCGACCGGTGGTGCCCGAGGTGTACATGATGTCGGCGATGTCGTCGCCGCGCATCTTCACTTCGAAAGGTTCTCCGCTGGAGAGGAAATCGGATTTCAGGTCGAACACCGGAACGGGTTCGGTGACCGTGAAATCCTGGCCGAGAAAGCCCTTCTCGACGAGTACGGCCTTCGCTCCGCTTCGGCGGATGATGTCGGCGGCTCGTCCTCCCGGTATCGGGTGTTGATCGGGACGAGGACTCCGCCGGCGGTGAGCAGGCCGAACGCGGCGATTGCCCAGTCGGCCGAGTTGGACCCCAGATCGCCACCCGATCGCCCTTGCGGATGCCGGCGTCGGCGAAAGCACCGGCGGCTCGACGGATCCGGTCGGTGAGATCGGTGTAGGTGATCCGGAGGTCCCCGTCGACGACCGCTTCGGCATTGCCGAAGCGGTCGCCCGAACTCAGGACCATCTCGGGGATGGTCTGCCAGTTCATACCTTCAGGAGCCTCGCAAGGTTGCCACCCATGACCAGCTTCTGATCCTCGAACGGGAGGTGCTGGATGTGGTCGATGTAGGTGGTCGGTTCGGCGAGCCCTTCGGGGTGCGGGTAGTCGGAACCGAACAGCACGCGCTCCGCGCCGATGAGGGCGGTCAGCTTGCTGAAGTCCTCTTCCCAGAACGGGCTGACGTGGATGCTCTTCTTGATGGCAGCGACCGGGTCCTGCATGCCGAAGCCCTCGGGTGCCTTCTTGAAGGTGTCTTCGAGGGTCTGGAGCACGTGCGGGAGCCAGGAGGCGCCGTTCTCGATGACGGCGATCCGCAGTTCGGGGAAACGGAAGAGTGCACCGTGGCACACCCAGGAGCAGACCGCGTCCTGAATCGGGCGCCACTCGCTGACCATGCGGAACGCGTTGGTCACGAACGGGAGCATCTCCGCGCCCGTGCCGTCCCACTCCTGGTTGTAGCGGGCGTATCCGCTGTCGGAGGAGTGCTGGGTGACCAGGACGTCGAGTTCTACGACACGCTTCCAGAACGGGTCGAACTCGGGGAGCGCGAACGACCGCGGACCCTTGAATCCGGGCACCGGTGCGGGACGCACGAGGATGGCCTTCGCGCCACGCTCGACACACCACTCGAGCTCTTCGATCGCCTTCTCGACGATGGGGAGGCTGATGACGGGAACGGTGAAGATACGTTCCTTGTAGTTGAATCCCCAGGTCTCGTACAGCCACTGATTGAGCGAGTGGATGACCGCGTGGATCAGGTCCGGATCGTCACGCATGCGCTCTTCGACGAGGCTGGCGAGCGTCGGGAACATCAGGGTGCGCTCGATCTGGAGTTCGTCCATCAGCTCGAGACGTGCGGCCGGCTCACGGAAGGCCGGGATCGACTTCATCGGCTTGCCGAAGATCTCCCGCTTGCTCTTGCCTTCGGGGTTGCCGTTCTTGAAGTAATCCTCCATTGCACCGGGTCGGGCGACGACCTCGAAGGTGGGGTTGGGGATGTACTCGCTGATCTGATTGCGGATCGCGATCTTGGTACGGCCTTCGACCTGGACGTACTTGATCGCACCCTTGTACTTGTCCGGGAGGAACTTCGTGAGCGCCTCTTCGGTCTCGTACAAGTGGTTGTCCGCATCGAACAGCTGGTACGGCAAGTCTTTCGCTGTCATCAGAAATGCTCCTTCTCTCGTTGTGAGAATACTATTCTCTTCCGATGCGTGCCGCAATATCCTTTCGGACCAAGAACTTCTGGATCTTGCCGCTTGCGGTGCGGGGGAAGTCTGTGACTTCGTGCAATTCCTCGGGCCACTTCTGCTTCGCGACTCCGGCCTGGGCGAAGTGCGTCTGCATGTCGCCGAGGGTGGGCATGGTGTGTCCCGCGTGTAGCCGAAGGACCGCCGCGGCGTGCTCACCGAGGCGCTCGTCGGGAGCAGAGACGACTGCGGCTTCCGCGACCGATGGGAGGGTGAGCAGAACCTCCTCCACCTCGAGGGCGCTGATGTTCTCACCACCGCGGATGATGAAGTCGGCCTTCCGGTCGGTGATGGTGAGATAGCCGTCCTCGTCGAGCACCCCGATGTCGCCGGTGTGGTACCAGCTCATCGTCGAACGCTTGGCAGTCAGTGCAGGTCGGTGTAGCCGGCGCACAGGTCCGGTCCGCGGCTGAGGATCTCGCCGTCGCCGGTCAGCCGGATCTCGACGCCGGGTGCGGCGTTGCCGTCGGTGTAGAGCCGCTTGTCCTCCGGGTCGGTCACCAGTGAACTGGTGATCGACGGATGCTCGGTGCTGCCGTATGCGCGGAAGACGATGATGCCGTAGTCGGCGAGCCGCCGAGTCACTGCTGCTGGGACCGTGGATCCGCCGAGTCCCGCGTACTTCATGAACGGGATGTGCCGTTCGGGGGCGAAGTCGGGGTGGTCGACGAGGCTCGTCATGAAGTAGGTGGCGCCGCCTCCGACGACGAGCGCGTCGCTCTCCATGAGCTCGAGTGCTCGCTGGGGATTCCACACGTCCAGCAGATTGATGGGACTGCGTCGAGGATCGGGATGAGGAAGGCATTGACCATGCCGATGAAGTGGCCGACCGGCGCGGCCGTCAGTTGCTTGCCGCGGTCGGCCGGGTACCGCGCGGCGAGCTGCCGGGTCTCGCATCCGAGGCTCCGGTGGCTGTGTATCACGCCCTTGGGATTGCTCGTGGTACCGGACGTGAACGCCAGGAGTGCTGCGGCGGCAGTGTCTGCGGGGAGTACACCCTCGAACGGCTCGTCGTCGAGCAGATCCTCGAAGGGGACTGCTGATCCTTGTATTTCGCCGCTGTCGGAACCGACCACGCCCACGATCGGTATCGCCGCACACACGTCCGGCGTGAACTCCATGTTCCCGAAACGTGCCGCACTCACGAACACCTTCGGCCTGGCCTCGCCCAGGATGTAGGAGAGTTCCTTGCGTCCGTAGAAGTGGACGATCGGCACGACCGCGGCGCCGAGGAACGACGATGCCCAGAAGACGGCTGCGGCTCCATCCAGTTCGGCAGCTGAAACGCCACCGTGTCGCCGGGGCCGACGCCGCGCTTACGCAGGCCGCCCGCGAGTCGGCGAGCTACGAGTTCGACGTCGGCGAAGGTCCCCTCCCAGGGCCGTACGTCGGAGAAGATCCGGAACTCGGTGTCCGGAGCGGCTTTCAGGCCGCGGGCGAGAAGGTCGCCGAGGGTGTCGCGTGTCCACCACCCTTCGTTTTCGTAGCGTTCGACGAGCTCGGGGGGTATCTGCCGCATCTGTTGCGCTCCAGGTGGTCGCGGAGCGTGTCGCTCCAGTGGTTACGGAGCGTGGCGCTCCGGGTGGTGACAGAGCCGCGCGAGGTACACCGCGGCGTCGGCGGAGTTCCTGCCGGCCTTCGCCAGCATGTGAACATGTTATTCTCTCTAAACAAGAATTCCAATATCACCTGGGAGAATTACCCTATGGTCGAGCTCGAACTGGACGAGGGACTGGCAGTCCTCACGATCGATCGTCCACAGGCGCGCAATGCGATTTCGCTCGAGACGATGGACCGGCTCGATGAGACGCTCGACAAGGTGGGCGACGCCCGAGTGCTGGTCATCACCGGCGCGGGCGACCGCGCTTTCGTCTCCGGAGGTGACCTCAAGGAGCTGGCCAAGCTGCGGACGCTGGACGAGGCCGCGGGCATGGCGCGCCGCATGCGGACGATCTGCGACCGGATCGCTGCTTTTCCAGGACTGTGGTGGCAGCACTCAACGGTCATGCACTCGGGGGCGGCGCAGAGTTCGCCGTGTCGGCCGATATCCGCATCGCGGCAGACGACATCAAGATCGGGTTCAATCAGGTCTCGCTCGCGATCATGCCTGCGTGGGGTGGGGCCGAGCGGCTCGCCGCACTCGTGGGTCGGGGGAAGGCGCTCATGCTCGCGGGGTCCGGCGCGATCCTCGGAGCGGAGGAGGCTCACCGCGTCGGTCTCGTGGATCAGGTGCTGTCACGCGCATCGTTCGACGAAGGTTGGCGCTCGCTCGCGCGCTCACTCGTCAACGAATCCTCGGGGTCGATCAAGCGCGTCATCTCCGGTGCAACGCCGGATGAAGCGATCGACGCGTTCGCGCAACTGTGGGTCGCCGATGCTCATTGGGACGCCGCAGGCAAGGTGATGAACCGCGGGAAATGATGCCCCGGCATCGTGAGGCCGCACACATTTTCGACGTCATGGATGAGCGTGCGCGTTGCGTATGTGACTCATGTGGGGAAATTTCGGACATTTGTTGAAGGATGAACTGGCTGGCGTCAAACCAACACGCCGCTGATAAACGCAAAACACGTACTCTGTGATGGATTCGTAACCCTTTCGTTACCGAGAGGCCGCTCAGAGGAACGCTGTTTTGTCTTTCACTGCCGAAAATCTTGCTCCGACCGTGACATCCCGACGCCGACCCGCCACCGTGCGGATGGGGAGGTGGATATCGGTGGTCCTCGTTACAGGGGCCGTCACGGCAGCGGGAACGACTGCTGCCAACGCGACCGACACGACGCCCCGCGCCCAGGCGGGGCTCTCGTGGACCGGAAGCAACGAAGCCCTGTCCACGGCTCCTCAGGTGCTGTCGATCCCGGGGATCGACGTCTCGAGCTACGCGGACAAGCTTCGCAAGGCCACCGAACGCGAGCAGCAGCGCATCACCGAGGCCGCAGCGGCGCATCAGGCCGAGCTGGATCGCATCGCGCGTGAGGCGGCGGAGCAGGCTGCCCGCGAGGAAGCCGCGCGTCATCCCGCATCGGTGTTTCCGGCCGCAGGTGTCTTCACCTCCGGATACGGCGCCCGGTGGGGTACCAACCACAACGGCGTCGACATCGCAGGCCCCATCGGAACCCCGATCCTCGCCGTCACCAACGGCCACGTGATCGAGACCGGCCCCGCATCGGGATTCGGGCTGTGGGTTCGTGTGCAGCAGGACGATGGCACAGTCGGTGTCTACGGCCACATCGACCAGTCGCTGGTCTCGGTCGGCCAGCCGGTGAGCGCCGGCGACCAGATCGCCACGATGGGCAATCGCGGGCAATCCACCGGACCGCACCTGCACTACGAGGTTCACCTCGCCGACGGCACCAAGATCGATCCCGCGCCGTGGCTCGCCAACCGCGGAATTCCGATCCCCGGAGCCCACCTGTCATAGGCGGTTCCACCCGAGACGAGAAGGACCCCGCGCACCTGCCATTGCGGTGCGCGGGGTCCTTCACTGTCGGATCACCAGATCTTCACGCGCTTCTCGGGTTCGAGGTAGAGCCCGTCGCCCGGCTTCACGTCGAACGCAGTGTGGAACGCATCGATGTTGCGCACGACACCGTTGCACCGGAACTCGGGCGGAGAATGCGGGTCGACGGCGAGTCGCCGCGTCGCCTCCTCGTCGCGCACCTTGGTACGCCACACCTGCGCCCACCCGAAGAACACCCGCTGCAGACCTGTCAGCCCGTCGATGACCGGGGACTCGTCGTCCCCGACGGCAATCTCGTAGGCGTTCAACGCAATCGACAGTCCGCCCAGATCGCCGATGTTCTCACCGATCGTGAAGCTGCCGTTGACGTGCTTGCCGGGGAGTGCCTTCGGCTCGAACTCGTCGTACTGGGCGATGAGAGCTGCGGTGCGCTTACCGAATTCGGTGCGGTCCGAGTCGGTCCACCAGTTCTCGAGGTTTCCGTCGCCGTCGTACTTGGCACCTTGGTCGTCGAAGCCGTGACCGATCTCGTGCCCGATGACCGCGCCGATCCCGCCGTAGTTCGCGGCGTCGTCGGCATGCAGATCGAAGAACGGTGGCTGCAGGATCGCGGCGGGGAAGACGATCTCGTTCATGCCGGGGTTGTAGTAGGCGTTGACGGTCTGCGGAGTCATGAACCACTCGTCCCGGTCGACAGGGCCGCCGAGCTTGGAGAGTTCGTGGTCGTACTCGGCTGCGTAACCGCTGCGATAGTTGCCCACCACGTCGTTCGGGGTGATCGTGACCGCCGAGTAGTCCCGCCACTTGTCGGGGTAGCCGACCTTCGGGGTGAACTTCTCGAGCTTCAGGAGCGCCGCCTGACGGGTCTCCGGGCTCATCCACTCCAGGTCGGTGATGCTCTGCCGGTACGCCTCGGTGAGGTTCTCGACGAGCACCTGCATCCGGGTCTTCGCCTCGGCCGGGAAATGGCGTTCGACGTAGAGTTTTCCGACGGCCTCACCGAGAAGGTCCTGCACGAGTGACACGCCGCGCTTCCAGCGTTCGCGAATCTCCTCGCGCCCGTGAGCGTGCGGCCGTAGAACGCGAAGTTCTCGTCGACGAACGCGTCGGTCAGGTACGGGGCGCGTGCGCGCAAGATCCGCCACGACGCCCACGCCTTCCACTCGTCGAGCGACTCGTCCGCCCACGCCTGTGTGAACACTTCGAGGAAGCTCGGCTGCCGCACCACGATCTCGTTCCACTGCTCCGCGGTGGCGCCCGTTGCGGCGATCCAGCCGGACCAGTCGAAACCGGGGAGATCGGTGAGCACCGACTCGAGGGTGACGAGGTTGTATGTCAGGTCGGCGTCGCGACGCTTGACGACGTCCCAGTGTCCCGCGGCCAGTTTCGACTCGAGCGCGAACACGCGCTGCGGATCGTGTTCGATGCCGGCGAGTGCGAACATCCGGCCGATGTGCGCGACGTACTCGTCGCGGATCTCGGCGTACTGCTCCTCGCGGTAGTACGACTCGTCGGGCAGGCCGATGCCGCCCTGCGCCACGTGCATCAGATAGCGCTGGGAGTTCTTCGAATCGGTGTCGACGTAGTGACCGAACGCGCCGCCGACACCCACCCGCTGCAACCGTCCGAGCACGGATGCGAGTGCGGCGCGGTCGGCGGCACCCGCGACAGACGACAGTTCGTCGGCGACCGGCCCGAGCCCGGCAGCCGCGATCGTGTCGGTGTCCATGAAGCTCGTGAACAGGTCGCCGATCTTCTGCGCATCCGTCCCCGGTGCGGCGTCGGAGTCGGCTGCCTCCCCGATGATCGTTCGCACATCCACCTCGGCCTTGTCGGCGAGCGTGCGGAAGGCACCGTCGAGGCACGGTCGGCGGGGATTTCGTGTTCGGCGAGCCAACGGCCGTTGACGTGCTCGAACAGGTCGTCCTGGGCGCGTGTGCCCTCGTCGACGTGGTCGAGATCGATTCCGGATCGGGTCTCCGAGTGCGCAGTGGTCATGCCCACCATCCTTCCACCCGTAACGGTCCCGATGCAGTACGCGCTCGAACGCCGGAGAACGTGCGCACGTCGCCCCCTCGGTCCCTACCATCGGGTCAGGAGCCTAGGACGGGAGAAGAACACGGTGGCCAGCGGTGACGAACAGGCGTCGAAGGCGACGCCGCGCACGGAGATGATCGTCGACAAGCGGTTTCTGCCCGTCGCGGACCTCTTCTTCCGGATGTTCGACAAACCCGGTCAGGGCGGCGGCGCGATCGCTGCGTACCTGCACGGCGAACCAGTTCTCGATGTGTGGGCCGGGTGGGCCGACAAGCAGCGTCGCTGGGCGAGCGACACGATCGTGCTGTCGTTCTCCACGGGGAAAGGGGTCGCCAGCACGGTGCTGCACCGTCTCGCCGAGCGCAACCTGGTGTCGTACGACGCACCGGTCGAGCAGTACTGGCCCGAGTTCGGCGCGGCCGGGAAAGAGAGCATCACCGTCCGCGAACTCATGTCGCATCGCGCGGGGCTCCACAAGGCCAGAGGCTCGTCCCCGGACGCTACGGTCTCCTGGACTCGGAGAAGGTCGCCGCCGCACTCGCGGCATCGCCCCCGGATCCTCGGCGGCTGACAGGACCGGGCTATCACGCGGTGACCTACGGGAATCTCGTCGCGGAGGTCGCCGCGAGGGTCACGGGTGTGCCGTTCCAAGATCTGGTCCGGCAGGAGATCGCCGAGCCGCTCGGCGCGGAGGAATACGGGGCAGCGGAATTCTGGTATCGCGTGCCGCCCGAACAGCGGCACCGCATCGCGCGAGTGTTCCCCAAGGTCAACTTCCTGCCCGCTCCGTGGGCGACCGCGGGTGCGGTGATGTCGCGGATGCCCGGCATCAAGGGGCTCGCCGAAGCAGGGATGGCGGAGGGGTTCGACGAGGTGATGCGCAGCCTCGGGCGCACGACGCCGTGATGCCGGGCTGGAACGGCGTGTTCACCGCCCGCTCACTCGCCCGGATGTACGGCGCGCTCGCACACGGGGGTGCACTCGAAGGTGGTGACCACCGGTTGCTGGCGGAGGAGACCGTCGAGCAGCTTCTCGAGGTGCAGACGCGTCGCCGCGACTACGTCCTGGGGTTCCGTCCCAACTGGCGACTCGGCTACCACCCTGCCTGGGTCGCAGTGCGGCACCAGCCGCTCAGGTCCATCGGGCACTACGGTTTCGGGGGTTCCGGCGCGTTCGCCGATCCTGAGACCGGACTGTCGTTCGCGTTCGTGACCAACCGTATGGGCAACGCCTACACCACGATCTCCGACGGACGGTTCCCGCGCCTCGGGGGCGCAGTGGTCACCGCTGCTCGGAGGACCTAGCGAACAACTGCACGCTCGCGTACGCCCGAACGTACACGGTGCCGTCCTCGCCGGTCAGCAGCGTTTCCAGCGATGCGAGACGCCGTCCGGCCCGCACCACGTCGGACTGCACCTGCACGGGCGGTCCCGGCACCGCGGGCGAGCGCAGGTAGTCGAGGGTGATCTGAAGCATCCTGTACTGCCCGCCCGCTTCGGTGAGGCTCTGTGCTGCGAGGCCGGTGACGCTCTCGGCGATCGAAAGAAGCACGCCGCCCTGGATCGAGCCGATGAAGTTCGTCATCCATTCGCTCGGCGTGACGGTGGCGCGCACCGCACCGCGTTCGACGCTGTGCACCCGGAGGGCGTGCATCCCGGCGAGCGGGCCTCTCGGCAGCGTGCCGGCAGCGATGCCGCTGACGATGTCGAGGCCGGACTTCGAGTCGAGGACATCTCCGTCGATCCAGGGTTCGTACTTGTCCGGGGCCGTGGGGAACGGGTCGGCCGCCGAGCCGGCGCCGTCGGTGGGTGTGCGCCCGACGACGATGGTTCGTCCGGTCAGGTGCAGGACGAGGTTGCCGCTCTCATCGAGGATCTCTGCGGACGACAGACCCGAGGTGTCGTCGAAATGCATGCTGCGTCCGACCCCGGAGACCTGACCGGAATGCGGGAACGGATGTGCGGTCGACGCTGTGAGCTGTGCGAGCACGCCTTGCGCACGGAGCCCGGTGGCGTGCTCCCTGGCGACACCGGCGGGGGCGGCTCCGACGATGTCGGACAGGGCGCCGAGCGCCGAGATCGTGACCTGTCCGCGGTGGTCGAAGAAGGTGGGGCCGACTGTCTGCGTCACCGAGACGGAGTCGGGCGGGCACACGCTCACTCCGACCCCCGTGTAGGTGGCGGGTCGGTCGATCGGGAACGTGGCAATTTCGAGCGTCATGCCGTCGATTCTCGCTCAGACGATGGTGGGCGGATCACCGGGACTCGTGCGCGAGGATCGCGGCCTGGATCCGCGACTGCAGATCCAGCTTGTGCAGAACCCGCGCGACATGCGTTTTGACGGTGGTTTCGCTGACCCCGAGGCGAGTAGAGATCTGCCTGTTCGACAGCCCCTCGCCGATGAGGTCGAACACTTCGCGCTCGCGGCCGGTGAGGGTATCGAGGGCGGGGACCGGTGTGGGCGTGCGCTCGCGCACGGCGGCGAACGCGTCGATCACCGTTCGGG
>BBEG01000001.1 GCA_001312645.1 Rhodococcus sp. JCM 9791 | reverse complement strand
CCAACCGCCGCTGGGTATGGGGCGCCCGCCCCAAGGGCGAAGGCATGCCCGCGTTCCCGAAGGGCCGACCGGCCCCCGCGTTCCCCGCGATCGGATCACGCACCGTTCCCGAGGGATTCGACGCGATCACCGCCGTCTCCTCCTGGTACGCACGCTGGGCGTCCCAATGCCTCGATGTCTCCCCGTTCGACGGCAGCTTCCTCGCACGGTCGCTGTTCTCCGTCCTCGCCGAACAACGAGTGCTCACCGCGATCCTCACCGAAAGCGGACTCACCGCCTACGGCCTGCCGCCCACAGCGATCACTGTCTCGGCTCCGTCGGACGAGGATCTCGCCGCGCGCCGGCACCTGCTGGTGTGCAGCGTGTGCCAAACTCCCACCCCGGGTTCCGCGAGGGTGGTCGACGAACTCGACCGCGCACCATGCCTGCTCGTCCGCTGCCCCGGCACGCTCACCCGCGCGCCGAAGGCACAGAACTTCTATCGTCGCCTCTACGACAGCTCCGAGATGAAGCGGGTCGTCGCGCGCGAGCACACGTCGCTGCTGCCCACCGCGACCCGACTCGGCTACGAAACCGCGTTCAAACGCGGCGGCGACCCGCAAGCCCCCAACGTCCTCGTCGCCACCCCGACCCTCGAGATGGGTATCGACATCGGCGACCTGTCCACGGTGATGCTCGGGTCGCTGCCGCGGACCGTCTCGTCGTATCTGCAGCGTGTCGGCCGCGCCGGACGTCTGACCGGCAACTCGCTGGTCCTCGCGTCGTCCGCGGTCGCGGCGAACACCTACCCAAGCTGTACGACCCGACGTCGGTGATCCAGGGCGTCGTCCGCCCGCCCGCGACCTTCCTCACCGCCGAGGAGATCCTGCAGCGCCAGTACGTCGCGCACGTGATCGACCGGCTCGCCCGCGACCCCAACACCGTCCGCCCGCGCGCGCCCGCGCCGTGCTCGGCAGCTTCGACCCGGACAGTTGGATGGCGGGTCTGCTCACCTCGGTGGCCACCGACGCCGATCAGCAGGTCGACGAGTTCCTCGCTCAGTTCGACGACGTCCTCGACGCCGCGACCCGAGACTCGTTGCGCACCTGGGCAACCCCGGGTGACGATGGAATGCCCAGCGGACTTATCTCCGATCTGCAGGAGGCCGTGCACCGCTGGAACCGCGACCTCACCGAACTCACCGCGCGCCGTGCCGCCGTCGAAGCCGAGATGCCCGAGTTCGAGCGCCGCGCGGCGTCGCCCGCCGCTACCGACGATGACCTGCGCGACCTGCGCACCGCGAAGGGGTCCCTGCGGCTGCTCGGCGGACAGATCCACGATCTCACCGACGACTACTGGATCAGCGTTCTCGAGCGTTACGGCGTGCTGCCGAACTACACGCTGCTCGACGACTCGGTGACCCTCGACGTCGGCGTCACCTGGATCGACCCGGACACCAACCAATACATGGGCGAGGCCACCAGCTACCAGCGCGGCTCGCGGGTCGCACTGACCGAACTCGCGCCCGGCGCCACCTTCTACGCGCAGGGCCTGGCCGTACGCATCGACGCTGTCGATCTCGGCGCCGGCGAGTCCAACATCCATACCTGGCGGCTGTGCCCGCAGTGCGGATGGGCAGGGATCACCCTCGCTGGGGAGGAACCCCCGATCGTGCACTCGTGCCGCGCTGCGGGACCGGGGCCATCGCCGACGTCAGCCAGCAACTGCAAGTGGTCGAGATGGCTCGTGTGTCGGCAGAAGTTCGCCGCGACGAAGCATCCATCAACGATTCTCGCGACGAACGGCACAAGGAATCGTTCACCGTCGTCACCGCCGCGACATCGACCCCGTCAACGTGGACCGCGCGTGGTTCGTCGAGGACCACGAATTTGGCGCGGAATACTTGCGCCGCATAGACGTTCGTTGGCTGAACATGGGTCGACGCACGTCGCAGGGACGCACCCGTCACATCGCCGGGCAGGAATCCACTACCGGGTTGTTCCGGGTGTGCTCGTCGTGCGGGCAGCTTGACAAGGCTGTGGGCCGCAATTCCCGATACGAGCACCGCAGTTGGTGTCGGCACCGGAACGCAACGACCGAACACGTCCGGGAGATCGCACTCGCACGGACGCTGCGCACTCAGGGTGTGCTGTTGCACCTGCCCGCTCGCTCGAGTACGACATGTTCGCGCATCCCAGCCTCAGCGCGGCGATCCTGTTGGGTCTGCGACAGGTGATCGGAGGGTCCCCCGAACACCTCGACGTCGTCACCATCACCGACGCCCTTTACGCACCGACTCAGCGGGCGCTACTCATCCACGACACCGTCCCCGGCGGCACCGGCTACCTCGCCGAGTTCGCGACCCGGCGAAGGTATGGGCGGTGCTCGACGCTGCGCGTACCGTGGTGAAGAGCTGCGACTGCGCCGACCACGATCGGTTGGCATGCCACAAGTGCCTGCTGCCGTTCTCGCCGCCGCACGAACTCGACCGGGTCTCGCGGAAGGTCGCGGTGCGGGTGCTCGAGCAGATCCTCGGCGTCGACAATGACGCAGAACCGGACCAACAGGCGTGGCTTGCGGCGGTCACTGAGGAAGCGCCCTCGCAGCCGGTCGGTAGCGAGGAATCTCCGCTGGAGAAGGAGTTCTACGCCGCGTTCGTCGAGCGGTTGCGCTCCATCGGCGCGACCGTGAAGGAATCCCCCGGCACCTACGGACCGTCCGCGTCGATTGTGCTTCCCGGCAAGAAGATCCGCACGTGGAAGCTCACACCGCAGGTGCATATGGCCAATTCGAAGCCGGACTATGAGCTGAGCACCCCGGATCCGGATATCCCGCGGATCGCGCTGTTTGCAGACGGCAGGAAATACCACGCGATGCCTGGCAACCTCAATCGCCTCGCCGACGACGCGACCAAGCGAGCGATCCTGCGCGACAGTGGGCACCTTGTCTGGTCCTTCGGACACGAGGACCTGCAACGGTTCAAGGAGAACGAAACGGTGACGCCGGCGTGGCTCACCGACCAGGTCGCTGCAAACGTGATGAAAGCCGGTAATCTCCGGCCAGCGATCGTCAAACTGCTGTCCGCAGATCCGATCACCATGCTGCTCGCATTCATCAGCGACCCAGAACTCGAAGCATGGGAGATGGTCGGTCGCTGGTTGCCGTTCGCGTTCGTCAACGGCAGTAACCGCGCTAAAGGAGACGGCGACACCATCGCCACCGCCGCGCTCGATCTTCTCGACGGCGGCAAGGCCACATTCGGGAACGGCGTCGACATGTGTTGGGCATACGCCGACGGACCACTGACCGTCACCGCCACCATGCGAACCGGTACCCGCGCGATGAATGCCGTCGTCGTGGTGGACGATCACGACGAGCGGATCGAAATGCTCGACGGTCGCGCCTGGAAGGAATGGCTACGACTGTCCAACTGGTTCGGCCTCGGCGGTAGCATCGCATCACCACCCGGAAGTTGTTGGAGCTCGACTCCAGTGCACCCGTCGAAGCGCCGACATCAGCTGCACTCAGCCCTGAATGGCAGGAAGTGTTCGACTCCACCGTCTCCGACGTCGAGAAGCAACTCGTCCTCGCACTCGCCAATGCCGGCGTGCCCGTACCCGAGGTGGGCTACGAAACCGACGACGGCGACGTGGTGGACTTCGTGTGGGGAAACCACCGCATCGGCGTACTGGTCGAACCGAACGACGCGGTCATTCGTACGATGTCCGAATCCGGGTGGACGATGTGCCCACCGGATATAGAACAGATCGCAGCAGCATTGAAGAACGGAGTGTCCTAGCCAGTGAAGGGCAGTATCAGGCGAATCACCGAGCTGTTCGACGGCAACAGCAAGCACCTGCTGATCCCGGTGTACCAGCGCAACTACGACTGGAAGATCAAACACTGTGCCAGGCTGTTCGACGATCTGGTCGACATCATCCGCCAGGACCGAGAGACGCACTTCTTCGGCGCGATCGTGGGCAACCCGGAGACGTCCTTCACCTACGTCGTGATCGACGGCCAGCAGCGGCTGACCACCACGAGTTTGCTGATGCTTGCGCTGGTCCACTCACTCGATGAGGCACCGTTTCTTCCAAGGATCCGAACCTGGCGTCGGACATCCGCGATAGTTTCCTCGTGCTCAAGGCCAAACACGAGGCGATCAAGTTCAAGCTCAAGCCGGTCAAGAACGACAACGACGCCTACAGCCGCCTGCTTCGCGCAGATACCCCGATCGAGTCATCCACCATCACCGCCAACTACCGGTACTTCCGCGAGCGTATCGCCGGGGGTGATCTCGATGGTGACCAGATCTGGGAGGCCATTTTCCGTCTCCAGGTGATGGCGTTGGACCTGGAAAAGCAGGACGATCCGCAACGGATCTTCGAGAGCATCAACTCCACTGGCCTCGAACTCAGCGAAGCCGACAAGATCCGCAACGTTGTGCTCATGCACCAGCCGAGCCACGAGCAAGAGGATCTGTACGAAAACTACTGGAACCGCATCGAGAGAGCGGTCGAGTACCGCACTGACTGGTTCATCCGTTTCTACCTGGTGTCGAAGACAGGCAAGACACCGCGACAGGACGGGGTGTACGAGGCGTTCCGCGAGTACCAGAAGAACGCCAAGGCAAACACCCGCGACATCCTCTCCGAGATGCGCGACTACGCCGACTACAGCCGCGAACTCAACACCGCCAGGACCGGAATCGCCGCCGCGGACAAGCGACTACGTCGCTTCAATATGGTCAAGCACGACGTGACACTGCCGCTGACCATGCCACTGCTCGGCGAGGTGAAGGCCGAAACAGTGACAGAGGAGGACTTCACCGAGGTAGTCGGAATCCTTGACTCTTACCTGTTCCGACGCTTCATCAGCGGTGTCCCGACCCACGGTCTCAACAAGATCTTCGCGACCCTGTACTCCGAGATTCATCGCCTCCGCGGCCAGGGCGACCGGTTCTCCGATGTCCTGGCGTATTCGCTGCGCCGACGGACTGCCTCTGGCCGGTTCCCCACCGACGATGAGTTCAAGGACTCCTTCGCCACCCGGAACTTGTACAACATAAAGGGCGAGAACCGCAGCTACCTGTTCGAGTGCCTCGAAAACAACTGGTCCAACGACACCCACGACATCGCCAAAGCGCTCGAGAGCCAATCGATCAGCATCGAGCACATCATGCCCCAGACGCTGACCACGGCGTGGCGGCAGGACCTGGGCCCCGATTCCGAGGAAATCCACGCAACCTGGTGCAATCGCATCGGCAACCTGACGGTAACCGGCTACAACTCCAGCTACTCCAACTCAGCGTTCGCGGACAAGAAGAAGCGCGACAACGGGTTCGACGCCTCACCGTATCGTCTCAATGCGCTGCTGAAGAGTTCGGATGTCTGGATGGTGACGCAGCTGGAGGAACGAACCCGGGAGCTGACCGGCATCGCGCTGAAGTACTGGCCGCTGCCATCCACGGACTTCGAGCCCTACGTGCCGCCGCTGCCTACCGTACCGATGGGCGACGACGAGTCCTTCACCAACCGCACCATCGTCTCGTTCGAGTTCGGCGACACACGCAAGACGGTCGCTAGCTGGAAGGTTGCGTACGTCGAGGTGATCCGCCTTCTCGTCGATGAACGCCGCGAAGAGGTCTTCGCGTACGCTTCCGAATCGAATGATCTGACGGTAGTCGATGATTCATACGAGATACCTTCCTGGGAATCCGCGGTGGTACCGGGACTGACACTGATGACGGCAAATTCCACCCGCTCGAAGCTGTCGACCCTGCGGAAGCTGTTCAACCACCTCGAGATCGACACCGACGATCTGGTGTTCACACTCCGCAATACCGAAACCACCGATCTCGAGGAGACCGTGGACGAACCCGGTCCGTATGCGGAGCTGACGAAGTTCCTTCCCAGCATGGTGGAACTCTCTTCTACCGTAGCCACTGACGAGGACAGTCGGGACCTCCGCGCCGAGTTCACCAAAGCGTTCGCAAAGTTCACCGTCGCGAACCCTCAGGCGGCGCTTCCAGGCAAGAACCTGCCCGACTTGGAGACCGAGGGCTTCATCGAAAAGGCAACGGCTGAGGAAATTCTCGCCGCCCTGAGCATGATGTTTCAGGTCGAGAGCATGATGCCTCAGTTCCACCGCCTGATCACCTCGGGAACGGTCGTGCGGTGGCTGACCGCACTGGCTTCAAATCCGTTGGAAATCGGTGATGGACACCGTGTCACCACTGGTAGCTGCGATGACACCGGCGCCCCAGCCTTGATCCCGCTAGCCTCGGAGTGGCAGGAACTTTTTGACGCCACTGTCTCCGACGATGAGAAGGAGCTGGTGACCGCACTCGCTGCAACCGGCCTTCCGATACCGACCGTCGGCTATGAGATCGACGGCGGCGAGGTTGTGGACTTCGCGTGGGATGACCTCCAAATAGGGGTGCTTCTCGACGCCGACGACAACACCGCACATGCGATGTCCGAAGCGGGTTGGACGCTGTGCCCGCCCGATGCCGCGCAAATCGCAGCAGTGATGAAGAACGGAGTGGTCTAGTGGCGAACCTTGTCATCGCGTCGAACACCAAGGCGATGAAGAAGCTCGACAAAGGCACCAAAGACAAGGTATGGGCGTTCATCGAAAAGCTCTCCGCCGACCACACCGCACCTGGCCTCCACATCGAGCCTCTCAACGCCGCCGTCGATCCGCGCGTCCGCACCGGCCGCGTGGACTTGCACTTCCGAGCAATCCTGTTCAAGGTCGACGACAAGCTTGGCGACGACCCCACCTTCATCTACATGGGAACCTGGCCGCATGACGAGGCCAACAAGCTGGCGGAACGTTCCCGCTTGCGGGTGAACCCGATCAACGGCGTCCTCGAAGCATCGTCGGTGAACTCGATGGTGAAGAAGACCGCAAGAAGCGAACTGTCGTGCCCGATCCTCGAGGCGAGCTGAACCGAGCTGTGAAGGAACAGCCGAAGTCGTACCTCGGTGCAACGTTCAGTCTTTCGGACCTCACCGATCGCCTGGGCCTGAAACTCGACTTGGCCGAACGTGCACTGGCCGCCCCCGACGAGGACGCCGTTCTCGACATCGCAGCGAATGCAGTGGGATGGCAGGGCAGTGCTCTACTCGACCTTGCCACTGGCCTGCACATCGACTCGATCCGCGAGAAACACGGCTTCACCGACAGCCCCGTCGACGACACTCTCGACGAGGACGAGCAGATTCTGAAGGCGCTCGAACAGCCTGCGTCGAAGATGCAGTTCACGTTCGTCGAAGACAACGAGGAGCTTCGTCGCGTCATCGAGGGTGGCGACTTCGCGGCATGGCGGACGTTCTTGCATCCGGAGCAGCGCAAGTATGTCGAGCAGAACTTCAACGGTGCCTTCCGCCTGTCCGGTGGCGCCGGCACCGGCAAGACCGTGGTAGCGATCCATCGGGCTCGTCGCATGGCGAAGGCAGACCCGACCGCGCGGATTGTGCTCACCACCTACAACAAGACCCTTGCTGCTGATCTCAAGGCTGCATTGAAGACCCTCGACCCCGAGATTCCCGTTGCGGACCGCCCCGGCGAACCAGGGATCTACGTCGACGGCATCGACGCGCTCGGCTACGCAGTGCTCAACCAGACCGGCGACATCGGTGACGCTGCCGAAGCTGTACTCGGATATCGCACAGAACTCACCCACCAGAGAACTTCCACCGACAAGCTGTGGCGCGAGGTCGCGCAGTCGGTCAGCAGTGGGCTCGATCCGAAACTCGCAACACCCGGGTTCCTCGAGAACGAGTATGTGGCTGTGGTTCTCGCCAACAAGGTGACGACGCTCGAACAGTACGCAAAGGTCGCACGTCCGGCCGGGGCGTGCGCCTGACCCGCCCACAACGCATCGCTGTTTGGAAGCTCGTCGAGGCATTCAGAAGGCAGAGCCGCATGGACGGCAGCCTGAGCTTCCCGGAGATTCTTGCGCTCGCCGCCGAACAACTACGGCTGCGCGCCGAAGCCGGCAATGACTTCATCGCTGACCATGTACTCATCGACGAAGCTCAAGACCTGCACGCAACGCACTGGGCTCTACTTCGCAGTCTGGTCGCGGAAGGTCCGAACGACCTGTTCATCGCCGAAGACTCCCACCAGCGGATCTACGGACAGCCCGTCGTGCTCGGGCGGCTCGGTATCAAGATTGTGGGGCGCGCCCGGCGATTGACACTCAACTACCGCACCACGGCGCAGAACCTGCACTTCGCTGTGAGCGTTCTCGCCGGGGCGGAGTACAAGGACCTCGAACAGGGCGAAGAATCGACGACGGAATACAGGTCTGCTCGGTTGGGTCCGGATCCGCAGTTGGTCGAGTGTAAAGATCCCGCAGACGAACTGGACCAGGTCGCAGCTTTGATTCGCGGCTGGATCGAACCCGACGACGAGGAGACCAAGGTCGACCCGTCGACCATCGCTGTCCTTACACGCGGTCAGAACGATCGTAGCCAGTTCGTTCGGGCACTCGGCGAGCGTGGTATCGAAGCGCGCGCGCTGGACAAGAACCCTGCAACCTCTGGACACGTGCAGGTCCTCACAATGCACCGCGCGAAGGGCATGGAGTTCTCACGCGTCATCCTTGCCGGCGTAGACCATGCGCATGTCCCCTCCGCCGCAACGCTCCGGTCTGTGCCGGTGGAAGAACAGGCCGAAGCGCTTCTGCGAGAGCGGTCTCTGCTGTATGTCGCGGCCAGCCGTGCGCGAGATGCGTTGGTGGTGACGTGGAGTGGGAGGCGGTCGGAGTTGCTGGGATAGACAATGCACACGGTAAGACAGGTTTGCGGGTCAACGGCGCGCTCCAACTGGGTTCACACCCTTGGCTCACCAATAGAACACTAGGAATCAAGGACCGTGCCGAGTTCATCTCAAATCGATATCACCGATCAACTGGGACGCATGAGAACGCCCATAGCGTTGATTGCTTTCGGACTACTGGCCGCACTCGCGAGCATCACAGTGAGCGTGGTGTTCCTGTTCTTACTTCTCCCTCTCATCGTGGTTTCCATAGCTATGCTGATCCGAGGTGCCGTGCTGTGGTACATACACAGAAACCCGCCTCAACCACAGAAGCCCCGTGCCAAGAAGGCGAAGCGCGATAGCTGCCGTGGGCACCAGCGAAGCAAGTTCCACTGCTTGCCACCCACTGCCTGATTTGCGGTCGTGCACTGACGAACCCACAAAGCATGCGCGCACGGGTTGGCTCAACTTGCATCAAAACCCACGGCCCTCGGTATGCCACTGTGCCGAACCCAGCATACGAGGAGTGGCAGAGATTGCAGGCTGCAGCCGAGGCCAAGCGAGCCACAGAGCAGGTACAAATTGATGCTCAGCATCAGGCCTCACTCGTCGAATACAAACTGCTCCTGCTCAACTGGGAGCGCGAAACTGCAAGCCCAGAAGGATTGTCCCGAAGCAAGAATCGAAACCAAGGCAGCAGGCTGTTTGGCGTTGGCACCGCAGCGACGGTCACCATAGCTGCATTAGGCGTTCTTTCAATTTACCTGACTTAGCGGGTCTTGTGATTTGTAGAGCAAAGCATTCATTCACCTCAACCTGAATGAGTGTCCGCCCAGGCAATGCGCGACACTGCATGCTGCCGCTCGTCATCGACCTAAACCAAAGATATGTAACCACTTTCAGATTCCACGACAACACCCTGTTCCATCAACCAGTCAAGGTCCCGTGTCAACGCCGCTTTGATATCAGACCCCGTTCTCGCCCAGCCGAAGAAACGCGCAACCTCCCGCAGCAACTCATTACGCGAGATCCCTGGACTATCTGCACAACATGCTCCAGAGCAAACTGCCGTTCAATTGCGGGCACTTGAGCAACTTTTCGGAGACACTGAGGAGTAGGAGTGCGTGCAGCATCGATCTCCCGATCTGGGAGGTTGTATGCCGAACCGACTCGAACGATGAGCTCCTTCTTGACTAAGGCCTTCAGGACGGCGCGGATCCGTTGCTGAATGACTTGTCCCGACTTGGACAGTGTCCACGCGGTCCGCACTCGTATGAATATGAGATCCTCCTCGATCGGCCCTTCACGGTCGAGCACCTTCAGCACAACCGCGGCGATCACACTCGCAGATCCACTTTCTTGCAGATCGACCCAATGGCCAACGGACTCATTGACTGCTGCGTGTCGAGTCTCCCAAAGCTCATCGTTCCCGACAGATTCATAGCCACGCGCCCATTCGGAAACAACTTCCTCCACAGGAACGAACTCGATAACTCGCGGGCCATTAGGGGTCGCGCCTTGCAGAGCAACACCCGTTTCAGCTTGAGCATTGGCCTCTGGCTGGGTGGGATCGGGAAGATCGCTCGCGGCGTTCGGATCAAGGGCACACGCAGCTTCAACTGCCTCTCGGAGACGCGCCGTCGCAGCTGGTCGATTTCGGTACCAGTCGGTACCCCAAATCCGGTGGAGCTTCCAGCCAAGATCCCTGAGGACGGATTCGCGAAGCCGGTCTCGGTCTCGAGCTGCGCGCGACGAGTGATACATCGCGCCGTCGCATTCGATTCCCAAGGCATACGTTCCAGGAGCCTCGGGGTGACGGACTGCCATATCAATCCTGAAACCTGCGACACCCACCTGCGGTTGCACCGCATATCCCCATTCACTTAGAACATCGAGAACCTCTTGCTCAAAGGGACTCTCCGGAACTGCGTCAGGATCTGCCGGCTGAGTGGCAAGGATGTGCGCGCCCCGTTCAGCGTATTCCAGATATCGTTTCAGGTGCTGGACGCTCCTATTAGTACTGTCCGGCAGCTGATTACCCCTGAAGGAGGACACAACTTCCATTCGCCGACGTGCGCGTGTGACAGCAACGTTCAGTCGTCGCCAACCTGCTTCTCTATTGATGGGCCCGAACTCGGACCTAAGGCGACCCTGCACATCAGGGCCGTATCCAACAGACAGAATGATGACGTCACGCTCATCGCCCTGGACGGTCTCGAGATTCTTAACGAAGAATCCACCCAAACGATCATCAGTGAAGAACTGCGCGAGTTCAGGTCGCGTCTTCCTTGCCTGCTCAACAGCTTCCTCGACCGCTTCGGCCTGCGCCTTCGACAAGGCGACCACACCGAGGGTCAGATTCGGCCGAGTCGCAAAGTGGTGAAGGACCCGTTCGGCCACGTAAGCCGCTTCGACCTGGTTGTCCCGACGTCCGCCACGGTCGTATACGCCGTCGACCTTGAAGAACTGGACTCCGATGTCATGACCGTTCTCGCGTGCGCTTGGGAACGTAACCATGGAGTTGTCGTAGAATTCAAAGTTGCTGAAGGCGATCAGATTTTCGTGTCGACTCCGGTAGTGCCACCGAAGCGGGAGCGAACGAAGGACCCCGCTCGCCTTGCAACCGTCCAAGATCGACTCAAAACTGACATCGTCCTCATCCCATCCATCGTCGTCGTCGCTGTCAGTTGCCGCACTGAAGAACGATGTCGGCGGTAGCTGGCGTGCATCACCTGCGACGACGAGCGCGTCGCCGCGATAGATCGAGTTCACCGCATCCTGAGGCAGCACCTGCGAAGCCTCGTCAAAAATGACCACGTCGAATCGATAGTCCGCCGACAAGAACTGACTGACAGTGAGCGGGCTCATCATGAAACATGGCTTGATGAGGCGAACGACATCACGCGTCTCGTCAAGGAGTCTTCTGACCGGCATATGGCGCCGCTGCTTCTCAGCTTCCCGACGGAGTGCCGCTGCCTGTCCGACGTTTGTCTTTCGTGGCCGACGCGCATTACAGGCGACAATCACGTCGGCGTGTGAGCTCTCAACCAACCGGAGGTCAAGATGTTGAAACTGCGTCACAAGATTGTCCCGATCACTCGCTCTGTGAGGTTTGAGTCTCTCGTCAACCGCGAGTTGGCGCTCAACCCAGGCGACGAGAACTGCCCTTTCGACAGCAGACGGGAACTCGCGGTCTGATACACCGCGCCGAGCAAGCTGCGATGGCAATCCGTCCAAGTGGTACTTGCTGAGAACGACAAGAGCATCGGTACAGCTCACCCATGTTTCCGGCCCAAATGGGTCGCTCTCGAGTAGGTCAAGCACCGCCACCGCATGGACCAACGTACTGGAAAGCTCGCCATCAAGCTCCCGACGACGCTCCTTCTGGAAACACTCGAGGAGGCTCGTTCTCTGCTGCCGCCAGTCCTCAAGATGCCTCTGCAACGAGGCGTCCGGATCCGTTGTGAGCATCAGCAGCGCGAGAGGGTCGTCTACAGGCCTCGATACACCGTCGTTCGCAGACCTTCGGACCGATCGGGCCCACTCGACAGCGTCGCGGATCCGTACGGGATCGGTGACAATTCCTTCGTGCAAAGACTCAAGAAGAGCTTTGTGCTGCTCATGACCCGCCAAGAAGGCCTCTTCTGATTCACGCGCCTTCGATACTGCGGAAACTATCGAACGCGCCTCCTTGACTGTAAGATTCGCGGCTCCATCGACTACTCTTCCCACCGCGCGCAATAGTTCGGCGACTTCCGACAAAGGCTCCAAGTGATTGCGGAACCACTTCGCCGCGTCATCGGCTGGCATGGCCAGCAAGGCAGCGCCCGCGCTTTCCAGCTCAGGGCGACAGACCATTCGCTCCCATACCGCAAGCCGACCGAGGAGATCTTGCCCGATCCTCTGCAGTTCCGCTGTTGCAGGTCCACCGGCCAGCGCCGAAACCAGCTTCACACGCTGCTGAGGGTCAGAGAGAGTAGCCGGCGCCAATCGAGCAGCTGATTCGGCTACTTCGAGCGCCTCCGAAAGTCGCACTACATCTGGATTACCCTGTGGAGCGTAGCCATCAAGAAATTCGATCCTTTGGATGGATGCACGACATTCGGGCTGGCGAGCGAGCTTCTCGAGAGCACCTTTAATGAGGCGGCCAGCAGATCCGTGCCCTGCCAAGGTAAGAACTGGCGTCCCGTCCGGCGAGACGAGTGAAGTATCGAGCCCGTCGTACAACGGTCCGAGCAATTCTCGATCCTGAGACTCCGCAGCTTGAAACCTCTCCCCTTTCACCCGAGCATCATGCGCGTACGCGATGGCAGCCCTGACCGTACCAAGCGAATGCTCCTGGGCATCAGGTGCGAAGCGCCGATTGTCGGCTGCGCCATTTCGATAAGTTCAGAGGCGAGATGCAGCGGTTCAGCGTGAGCGCTTGCCCAGTACGCGGCGCGCCCAAGAGAGACGCCCAAGAGTTCAGGGGATTTCTCAGCAAGTTCCGGATATTCGAGCGCTTTCCTCCACGCGCCCAGCAGCTCCTTCAGCTGAGCCGCGTTATCGAGCAACACAGGGTCGAGTGCACCTCCGTCGCGCAACTCGCCCGCAATAGATTCTCTTCCTACCGGATTCGCGACAGCAATCGGTGCAAGGCGATGGACCGCTTCCGCGTGAGCCAACGCCGAGATAAGCGAATCGGTGTCCGCACTCACGCACTGCGGGTCCACGAATCGCCCAAGCAAAGCGCCATGCAAATCGCATAAAGCGCCAAGGCTCTGGCGTGCGGCGTACCACTCCAATGCACTGGGTAAGGCATCGTAGTGGTCCCCTCGCCAGGTGCCGTGGACAGTACTCGCTGCGATCAGGTTCCTGTCTGCCCGAACCTGTTTGGAGAAGAACGATCCGATGCCACGAGGTCCTTCATCAAGGCGAGAAATCACGTCCGGGAGATCAGGTACCTCGACGATGGTCGGTAGGAATATGTCGCTCCCGTGTGATTCAGCCGCAGACAACCGGTCGACCGCCGCAGTCACATCCGCGACCGCTTCCCGTACCTGCTCGAGGACTTCGACGTCGAACCATTGCTTCAACGCTCGATCTGGGATCGAACTAACCTCGACAAGTTCAACGAGCGCTTCAGCCGCCCCGACCGAATCAGGATCAGGGCAGCCCAAACGGTCAGCCATCGCGCCCGCCAAGACCTCGCCTTCTTCGAGCAGCGATACTGCCCCCGCGAGCACATCCTGAATACGACCGAGCTGTTTGCGGCTGAACGGCTCGAGGCCCAACCCCGGCGGATGTAGTTCCACGAGCGCCAACTCGGGCGCTGGCCGTACTGCGGTGAGTGACTTTTCAACCTGATGCCACTGGGGACCCGCCGACTGAACCGCTCGTTCAATTGCTCGAATCGCAAGGTCACGCCTGGTTATGAATGCATCAATTCTTTCTGCCATCAGTTCCACGGCCGCGTGATGTGCCTTGCTCGCACCGTTTGGAGTGAGCCACTGACCAAGCGGCCGATGTTCGGTGGCGGTGAGTTCGATGACTTCGCAAATCCTGTAGGCCCCTTCTGCATCCTGCGGATGCTCGAGCCCAAGCAGGTCTGCGAGCTGGATGATGAGTCCGTGCGTCCGCTCCAACTGTTCGGCTACTTCACGAAAGCTGACCGCGGTCGCTCGGGCCTGGCGTTCGTCCAACCCTCGCAGATCCAGCGCCTTGGGCGACATCGCCGATAGGGCGTCTTCTGCCGCGCTGCTACCCGCTGCGAATCGGGGCGGCAATTCCTGCCAGCGCGCGCCACCGACCGATTGTGCTTCGAGAAGCGCACTCTGAGCAGTCTCCAGTTCTGCCAAGAATTTATCCGTGCGGTTTTCAACCACGTCAGAGAAGTCGTGCGTAGTTAACCACTGCTGTGGAACCGGGAGCCTCGAACGCACCAAGATGAGCATGTTGACCAATCGCTCGACATCACGTTCGTCGCGCATACGAAGTTCGGATCCTGCCGACTCACGGAATTTGTCGACCGTTCTCACTAGTTCCCCGAGCGCGGTTTTGGCTTGGGTAAGCGCTGGCCTTGCGTTCCCAACGTCCCGACGCACATCTCTCCATGGGAATTTAGGGTCCGCGATTGCAGCCCACCCCCTCGAAATCACCTCGGTCGCCGCAATGATGCTGTCCAGGTCCCGGCTACCGAGTTCCTCCACTCGGAAGCCGCTGTCTGAAGTGGACGGGTCGGTGTATGCAATCGTGGTTCCGGAAAGGACCCCAATCCTGCCGATCACATCGTGAAGGGTCCTCCCCAACCGATCACGAGTCTCGTTCATAGCGTCGGCGTACCCGGTGAGCGCTTCACGCGCCTCTCGCACCTCCATCTTTGCAACGTCCGTCAACCCTGAAGCCCGAGGTTCCTCGTCCAACGCACGGCCTAGTTCCTTGGCGACCGCACCTCGACTCGCAGAATTACTATGCAATGCCAGGACATATGAACCCAGTCCAACCGCGCGAAGACGGTCAAGAACCACATCGAGGGCTGCGGCCTTCTCACTCACGAACAACACGCTTCGACCAGCATGGATCAGCCCTGCAATCATGTTGGCGATCGTCTGACTCTTGCCGGTGCCCGGAGGGCCATCCATCACGAATGAATTGCCCGCCACCGCCGCAGCGATCGCTTGCCGTTGCGACGAATCAGCGTCCAAAACGAGTGGGCTTTCCTCCGGAGGTGCAAGCTCATCGATGCGGTCGAGCTGAACTTCCTCGAAGTCAAAACGGTCGGCTGCCAATTTTGCAGCGGGACCGAGTGCAACAGCCTTGATGAGGTCGCTACGCATGACCTCCTTTTCGTTCTCCAATAGGTCCTGGTACATGGACTCCTTATGCGACGCGAACTGCCCTAGGACCACGCGCTCCGTCACCTGCCAACCTGCTTTTCCGGCAACGCACGACCTCGCTGCGGCCATCACCGAGTTCACGTCCGTCGGATCCAGCTCCCCGACAGGCGACCAGTCGATATGGAACTGTTCCAGCTTCACTGGCAATGCAGGATTGAGCTTCGGTTCCGCATCCTCATTGAGAACGAGCCGGATCCGACCGTTCGCAGTGCGCTCGAGTGACGCCGGAAATAGTACGAGGGGAGCATCACTTCCCGCTTCCGCACCATCTTCTCGCCAGTTGAGCATTCCGACGCCCAACTGAAGTGTCCAAATGCCGTAGTCATTGAAGACCTGAGTCGACTTCTTCCGAAGATTGCTTTGTGCTCGCAACAGAGCGGGTGCAGTCGTCTTCTGGGTCACAACCCGCTGGTTCTTACCTGTTGTATCGGGGACGATCCGCTGGCCTGGTTCAGATTCTTCCTCCGGAAGGTGCTCGAAATCCCATCCGCGTTCAAGGCCCGCGACGAGTGCAACGGCAGAAGGATGTGTGATCTCCAGCGTTGCCGCGCGCGTGTGGCGGAAGTTCAACAGGCGGTTTCGACCGCTCAAGTCCACCAGAGAAGTGCGCCATTTGGCGACCACACCGCTCAGGCGCTCGGCGTCGTCCACAGGTTCGCTCGAAGTTGCCACACTCATCACTGCCATCTTCTATCGTTCGTGAAGCCACGCGAACGCCGCGCTTGGCTTGCCGGAGGTATGTACGGAAGCCTTGTGAAGGACTTCCATAAGCGGTCGTCAGCTGGAACGTGTTGGGGCGCCGTCTTCGATCGAAGGCGCCAACCGTCCGTCCTGGCGCCTACGGAATGCGTGCACCCAATGCTCCTAACCGAGTTGCTGACTGACGCATGCCAGCAAGCCCACGCGCGTGCTGGCGGTTGAATCGCTCACGACGACCTCCTTGCCATCTCTCGTCGGTAGTTCATTATTTCGGACATTCTTCCTAATCGCTCCGACATGGTGGAATTCGACCCTCGCCTTCGCTGTCTCGCGTAACGGAGACCCTGCGGGGCGCGATAAACTCTCTCACTCTCAGATTCGCGCCAGGTTCTTCACCGCACCTACCCATGCCGCTGGTAGGCCACCCGACATGCCTTTGTCACAAGCGGTCATCCCAACCAACATCGATCTTTGCTGAGTACCGTGCGCCAGTCCGTGAACCGCCCTGGACCGGGTTGAGACTTTGATGTGCACCAGACCCGGGTCGATTCACGATGACGTTGGGCGAACACTGCGATGGTCAAGGACATCGACGCTAGCTGTTCCGGGCTCGGTCGCCCCAGCCTCGAAGCAAAGATTCACAGCCAACCCAGCCGCCGGCCACGGCCCACGTCTGGACGCATATGGTTCACATCATGCATGGGATCGACGCTGAGACGGGAACAGGCAAAATGACGGTCTGGGGAATCCACAACGACACGCTGACCGAAGAGCTTGTGAACGAGGGCTTCGTCAGCATCGGTTGGGACGAGATCGGGACCTTCATCAGATCCCTGGTGGACGTGACGAACTCAAACAACGGCTCGTCACCGATCGGCCCGACAGTAAGCCGGGGGCGGTAGCCAATTGGGCGGGCATCCTGTACAAGGTCGGTCACGAGATCAAGCCAGGCGATGTCATTGTGGCGCCGTACAAGCCGGACAGTACGATAAATATCGGCGTAGTGACCAGTGGTTACTACTATGAAAGTTCGGCGCCTACTCACCGTCACCGTGTGCGAGTCGAGTGGAAGAAGACCGGATTGTCACGAACCGTCTTCACTCAGCCTGCGTTGTACGAAATCGGATCAGCATTGACTCTGTTTCGAATCAAGACACATACAGCAGAGTTTCTCGCCGCACTCGAAACCGATGCTGCAGTCGACGATGTCGACACCGTCACCCGTGTCGTCGATGATGCCGCCGCCCAGCGTTCACAAGACGAACCCTCCGAAGAGCCTCGCGCTTCCAGGATCGAACGGCACACCCGATTTCATACTGGAGTCGTTGAGCACCAAGCTGACTCACCGGCAATTCGAGGAATTCACCGCAGACTTACTCAGAGCAATGGGATACCAAGCTCGAGTCACGGCCTACTCCCAGGACGGCGGCGTCGACGTGATCGCACACAAAGACCCTCTCGGAGTCGAACCGCCTCAGATCAAGGTCCAATGCAAACATCGCACCAACACCACCGGTGCGCCCGAAGTTCAGCAACTGATCGGTAGCCAAGGAGACGGGGAACTTGCCTTGTTCGTCGCGCTGGGCGCATATAGCCGCGATGCTTTGATGATCGAACGGCAGCGCTCCGGCCTGCGTCTACTCTCAGGCGAAGACGTAGTCACCCTTGTCCTCGACCATTACGAGACCCTTCCCGATCATTGGCGGTCGGTAATTCCTCTGACTTCACTGCTGGTCGTTGCGGATGCCGCCGACTAGAAGCAACCATCAGTGCGCGGCGCGCGCCCACGCGTCACGGACAATGACAAGCGTCTCGGATGCAGTCCTGGTCAGACGAGTCTGACCAGCAAGTTGAGACCGCCAGTCCGCTTCGCTGGGTGGCTGCTCGAACAGATGCGTTCCTGGCATCCTGTTCGTCGGACCGTAATTACGGAACAACCTAGCGGCCTCCGCATCGATCGCTCCGATCTCGGCCAGTGCGCACAGATCCCACAGGTCGCGCGGAGCACGTCGATCGTGCCATGTCGCGGTCTTTGCCGCCGCAAAGGCAGACCGCGTAGGCACGATCAACATCGCCTGGGGTGCGTCGCTGTAGCGCTGTTCCAGATCTCGGGATTCCGCAGGCCACACAGTGCGGTCTCGCGAGGACAGCAACTGGATCTTGACAGAAAGGCCACTGGCGGTGCGGAGATTCGCTGCCTGGGTGTCTTTGACGACAGAAAGCGCCGGATCCCAAACCAATCGACCGTGAGTCCGCGCGACAGCGCGCTCAAGCGCAGCATCGAGTTTAGCAGCCAACTCCGTGCGGTTACCTAAAGCTACGAGGTCGATGTCTTCGCTGAGACGCCATGCGGGAGATAGTGCGTGCGAGCGCAGTTCCGCCGATGAAGTGCAGGTGGTCGACGAATCGTCCTGCAATCGCGGCGAGCAGATGGGAGATGAGGTGGTCGCGTTCCACCTGCTCCGCCGAGACCCCGAACTGCGCAGCAACAGCGTCACGTTCGTCGAGGTTCATGAACGTATTCCTACCCAAGACTCAGCACGACGCAATGCTGAAACGAGGCGCTGCGGCACCGCAAGCTGTTCGAGCCGTTCAGGATCACTGCGGCTGTAGAGATTTACGGTCGCAGCGGGAACCTCATCTTCTGCATTACCGAGAAACGGGCGACGGGCGAGATCGAGCACTGTCTGTTCGGGAGTAGTGACAAGCGTAGGCCCGAGTGATGTCTCCACACGTTCCGCATCGAGCGAGTCCGTATCACGCTGCACGAACCGGACCGTAGCGTCGCGGTCGCTCAATTCTATGGGCCGGTGCGCACGGGGAACGGCGACGACGGCAGTGGCCAGTGCACGTGGGATCGCGCCGAGAACCCGTGCAGCGCTGACACCCATCAGCACCGCGTGGTCTGCTCCGTAGATCGTCGACGCGACCCCCGCGGCCGCAGCCTCGAGGTCGGGAAGCCACCGTCGTCCCACCTGCTCTTGCGGGACAACGATGTAGTAGCCCGGCGCGACCCTGTGCAGCAGGCCCCTGTCAGTGAGCCGCGACAGTTCCGGCCGCGGGTGCGCGTACACGTGAGCTACGTCCTGAGGACGGAACGTTCGCATGACGGATCGCGCCAACTCCGCCGGCAGGGGCGTTCCTCTCACCACACTCACGGCCCACCCGCCTTTCAGTGTGCGTTTCGTAGGCCACAACCCTACGAAACGCACACTGAATCCGCAATGGAGTGAGCCTTCGCATCCGCCTCAGGTGCGGTCTCGCCAGTCGGCTCTGCTCTCAAACATCATCGGCCTACGGATCAACAACACCCGCTGCGCGATATTGCCTCCGCTCTCCAGGTGCTGAGATCTCGTCAACAACCCCCACGACGACAAGTTCGTCCAGCACCAGGAGCAAGTCCGTCCAGTCCATGTCGAGTCGGCTTGCAAGCTCAACCACCGGATGCGCCTCATTCCCGAGTGCTCTCAGGATCGTTTCCGCGCGCCCCGATAACGCGGAGGTAACCACGGACGAATCGGCAGCCGGGCAGGCTCACTCAGCGGACCGTCGTCCATCAATTCGACCGACGTCCAACCCACATCGAGCACGACACCAGCATCAGGCGTGATGCCACGCCGCTCCAACTCACCCCACAGCTCCGCCATCGCCGCGACCGGGTCGAAGTAGAACTCCGATTCACGCACCCGCCAGAACTTCCACCCGCTCCGTTGCAGCTCACGCTCGCGTTCGAGATCGGCGCGCTGCTGATCAGGGCTCGAATACCACTGATCGCCATCGCACGCGACAGTCAACTTCCCTGCCACGCCGGTCACCACCAAGTCGATGACGTGGCCGTTCACTTTCACCTGGGGATTCACGTGGTACCCGCGAGCAACGATGTCGAGGAACACCTCCTGCGTGAAGAGACTGCCGAACGCCTCGTGTCGCTCGTTGCGGGTGACGCCTTCCGGCATGGGCGCGGCCGGCGCTTGCGACGTCGACTGCATGTATGTGAGCAGGGAATGCCGCAGGTCCGTGGGCCGCAACGTGTCGACAGTCCGCGAATGGAACAACCACAGCTGATCCTGCGCCCGCGACGCGGCAACGTTGAACCTTCGCTGGTATTCGGTTCTCGTCATCGCCGCGATGTTCTGTTCGGGTGCGACGACCATCGACAGGAACACCACGTGCCGTTCGTCGCCCTGGAAATCTGGGGGCGTGCCGACTCGGAGCCTGCGCTCCTCCCACTGCTCCGGGCTCACCCTGTCGAGTAGTTCGTTCTGGATGGCGTCGACCTGCGACTGACCCTGCAGAACCACCACACCGAACGTCTTCCCGGCATACGCCTCGTCATCGAGACACCGGACGAGAGTGTCGGCGAGAGCATGAGCCTCGACGTGATTCGTCAGCGTCGAGTTCTGTCCGGTGACGGCACCACCTTCGACGAAGGTGGTGCGCAGCGGCGGCAACCTGTCGGATCCGAACTGCCGCACCGGAACCAGCGGTGCATCGGCATAGAACTGGTCGCTCGACCACGCAATGATTTCGGGCATCGACCGGAAATGCTCCCGCAACCGGATGACGCTCCCGAACCGCGACCGCAGCAACGAGAACAGGCTCGACCTCGGAGTAAGACTGTCGCGCATATACTTCGGGATGTCGGGCAGGTACGAGTCGAGGCGGCTGAACACTCCTTCGAGTGCCCCCAACGACACCGCGCTCGGCGCGCACTGGTTGTCGTCGCCCACCACGATCACCCGCGGAGCCAGCCATAACAGGAACAAGCTGCTGATGTCTGCCTGGCTCGCCTCGTCGATGATGACGACGTCGAACGAATTCTGCTCGGGCGGAATCGAAGCCAACACCTGCTGCAGCGGCATCACCCACGCCGGCACTGCACCCTGCGCGACTTGCATGGACTCACGGGCCGCAGCACGATAACGCTCCGCGTATCTGCCGGTGCCCTTGCCGATACTCGCGACATGGTCGCGGTAGGAATGGAGGGCCTGGACCTGCTCGGCGGTCGCGCGGTCGAGACATGCGCTCCACGCCTTCTCCGCAGCGAGCTGCGTGGTGAGCCGCGCGATGTCCTTCTCGACGGCGTCGAGGTCGCGTTCGAACTGCCCGTCGTTGCGGTGCTCGTGGTAGCGCCGCACCCACTCATCTGCACGGCGCCACGCCCACGCACTCTCGATGCGGGAGAGTCGAGCCGGCCAGTCCCGTCTCGACGGATCCTCTGCAATGGCCTGCGCGAGCGCCGGTGCTGCGTCGGTCAATCGCGCATGCAGGGATACGAGGTCCAACTCGTCACGCTGTTCGCCTGCAGCACGGTCCCACGCGTCCAATGCTGCGTTGATGCTGTCGAAGTCCGCGTCGTGGAAAGCCCGTGCCAACGCGCGCCTTCGGGTGATGCTCCCCCGGCGATCTCGCCCCGCACATACATGCCGACGGATTCGAGCCAGGTCTTGCTTGCTTCCGCAGTGCCTGCCGCGGCGATGACCTGCGCCGACCTCGCAACGGATCGCGCCTGTTCGACATTCGCAATCGCGGGCGCACCCGGATTGACCTCCCGTAACGCCGATTCGACGTCCCGCACCCGTGCAATGAGACTGTCGACGATGCCGCGGTCCCGATTGATGAACGCCAGGGTGCCGACTGCACGGCTGCGCGACTCGTCGAGCGTGATGTCGATGCCGAGATCGCGGAGGACGATCCCCACCACCCGCACCGCATCGAGCGCACGAAGATGCTCGGCCACGATGCGCGCCGTGGGGGCGGTGGTGGCCGCGACACCGTCGACAGTCGCAGGCTCGCCGAGCACCTCGACCGCTGATTGCTCGTCGCTCCTCCTGAACCGGGAGAAGCCGCTGCGCCAGGTATCTCCCGCATCCAGCTTGCGGGCCAGTGCGTCGTACGCCTCGAACGCGGCCCGCCCTGTCACTGGTGTCTCCACTGCGCTGGTACCGACGACGCGGTCGGCATCCTGCGCGGCCTGCACGAGGTCGGCGAACTCAGCGGTCTTTCCCCACAGGTGGTGCGCTCTCCCCGACAAAACGTCGTCGGCCGCACGTTGGAATCGTGGGTCGAGTTGTTCCGCGTCGTGCAGGGCACCCTGCAGTTGTTCACAGAGGTCGCGGATGCGGGCGAGCGTCTCGAGTGACGCACCCTCGAGTATCGCCAGCAATCCCCGAGTCTCACTGCTCGTCGCCTCCGGAGGTGCCTGCGCAACCGCGCTGCACGCGTATTGCACCTCCCGCTGGGTGGGCAGGGACAGTTCGGGAAAGATCTGGTGTCGGCGCCGCGCGCGCTCGACACTCGACCGCTGGTGAAGCGAATGGAGAGTGAGGAGTTCCTCGACGGTCAGCGGGGGTGTGGCGGTGAGGAGCGGCACGGGCAATCGCTCGTGTCGGGTTTCCTGTGCACGGACAGGGGCATCACGGCACGATGCTTGTCGAGGACGCGAACGGGTGCGCTGCGGGTTTTGACGAGTTCGGACAAGAAGGGTGAGCAGGCGTTGCACGCGATCACTCAGTTCAGGATCGTTCTCCCTCGACTCCACGCCCGCTCCCTCATCTGCCGTCACCTCTTCCGCTCGTCGACGGAGCGGGCAAGTCCACTCCAGGAACCGCCACCGACATGTCGATGTCCGGTCCCACTCGCGGGGCAAATCAATTGCCGTTCAGACCGTGCCTGCGTGTGTCGAGGGCGACCTTGAAGTGGCTCTCTGCTGCGTCGATCTCGCGGGTGGGAGTCGCAGGGTCGAACACGCGCAGCAAGGAGAATCTGAAGCTCGCTGGGCTGACGTTGCGAAGTTCGACGTTGCCGCCGTGGCCGTTGGTCGCGTAGACGTTCCAGCGCTGGCGAATGCTCTCCGCGCCGTCGGCCTTGCCCACGTACTGGCGTCCATCGCGGGTGTCGGTGATCAGGTAGACGCCGGCCACCGATGCCAGCGCGGTGCGCCACGAGGCGTAGCGATGCTCACGCATCACGGCCTGAAGCCGGGCATAGTCCAGAACGAGCTGGTCAAATCCGGGGAACGGAATCGGCTCAGCGTCGGCGATCTCCACGACCGGATAGGCGGCTGCCGTTGTGGCGTTGATCCGCCAAGCGCGCGGTGACCTCCACCCGATCACCAATCGGTTTCTGAGGTCGGCGAGCTGTCCGGAAGGGGCGACGTCGAAGGTGCGCAGCTTTCCGTCGTTCGACGTCTCGCCGTTGTTCTCCAGCACCGACCACAGCCGGGCCCTGTCGCCGCCTTCCCTGATGAAGATGAGCCAGATCCGCGGCGGAACGATCGGGAACACGCGAGGTTTCGCGGACTGCTGGCTCGTGTACTTCAAGATCTCCGTGTCGGTGGAATCCGCGTGGATGCCCTGCAGACCGCTGTCGATATGCTCGCGCACGTAAGCGTGGCGGAGGACATGAGCTTCAGCCGGATCGATGCCGGCGCTGTGCATGATCGCACCGAACGTAAGCGACATCGGCGCATCACCCCTTCTCTGGTCACGTAGGCACATTAGGCATTCTCTGCGACATCGGCGGGCAATTCGCTCAGCGCCGGGTCCGCTACCAAGACGGCGAGCTCCAGGACCTGGAGGAATGGGTGCCGACTCGCCTGCTCGCCTGTCCTTGGAGATCGAAAGCGGCTGCAAGGCGAGTTAGGGCCCCATACCTGGTACTGGTCGTCTCGTCCCAGACGTTCGTTGTTCTCCGTTCAAAGCGACTCTGCATTCGACGACCTCTCCAACTTCGAGGGACGGAAACACGATGCCCCCACAAACTACGAGAAGGGTGAGGACTTACGCACAGGTGCGCGTCGAGAAATCACGGTGCACCGAGGCCAGAAGAAGTTCCGCAAAGCGCTCTTCGCCGCCTACAGAAACCGCTGCGCGGTTACTGGATCCTCTGTCTACTCCGTTCTCGAAGCAGCGCATATCGACCGATACTTCGGCGATCACAGCAATCACGTCACCAACGGCCTCCTTCTGCGCGCTGACCTCCACACACTGTTCGACCTCCAGCTGTGGACTGTCAGTGACGAACTGACCGTCAAGGTGGCGCCTTGGCTGAAAGACAGCGAGTACGGCGAATACGATGGGGCCTCGCTCGAACTACCCAAGAATCCGATGCACCACCCGGACCCAGATGCTCTTGCCCGCCACCGGAAATCATGTAGCTGGATAACACAACCGGTCTAGCTCCACCGAGCACCTGCGACCGCGTAGGCCACAACCCTACGAAACGCACACTCAATCCGCAGTGTCTACGTCTCCACCGATTCTGCGCCAGAAGGTGAAACGGCGCCTCCACGCTACAAGCTCTCCAGCGGCTCTGTTATCGAACAGAAGGACTGGAGCGTGCACAGCTCCTGATCCTCACGACCTATGACACCGATGAGAACGTCTACCAGGCGCTCGAGGCCCTCGAACTCGACGAAGATCCACGGAAAGTGTTCGGCAACTGTGAGGCGTCAGGGAGTCGGCTGAGGGTCAATGCCTGCGCAGCAGCCCGGCTTCGAGTGTCTCGGCGATCAGGGCCGCGCCCTTGTTGTTCTGGTGGACGTGGTCGACGGTGAGGAGGAGCCCTCTCCGATCGGAGATCGTGTCGAGGCTGCGGCCCAGGACCCGACGCTCAGCGAGCATGGCGAGGAACCCCGGCACGGTCATTTCCTGGTATGGGACGGCGGCGGGCCTCTCGGCCGCGAGCTCCTCGACCTGCCGCTCATGGACGGGTAGGTAGACGACCCCGTGGCTGGCGGCCAGGTCGGCGATCATCGTGCTGTACCGCGCCGACGCCTCTGCCGGCGACGCTTCCAGGTCCTGTCCGAGCACAGGAATGGAGCCAGGCCGATCTCCGCATCGGTCTCGGACCGGAGCCTGTCGACACGCGCCGAGACAGTCCTCGAACCAGCCTGCCGAAGGCTCGGTCGGCAGCTGCTTGCGCTTCTTCCAGCGATCGAGGGCGAATCCGGGCAGGCTCGCTCTTGCGTCGTTGGTCCCGATCATGACCGTGACCACGTCAGCCGGGGTCGACACCACTTCGTCGAGCCGCTGCAGCAGATTCCACGCGAAGTCACCGTTGGCCGCCAATCGGCTCGTGCTCACACGTCCGGGCATCAGCGCGGAGAGCGGGGCGAGATAGTCGGCGCTGAGCTGCGCTCGGGTCAGGCTGTCGCCAATTGCCGACAGGCGGATCATGATTGGTCCTTCCCGTGAGCGCTCGTGGCGCTCGTGCGTAGATTGATGGGGTGACTGTGGGTTCAGCGACACGGGTGACCGCGCAGCCTTCCCCGGCGTTGCGCGGGTATGTCATGTCGTACGACGGTTTCGAACAGCAGGGGTTTCCACCTGGCGTTCATCGGGGCGTACCGGGGCGCTACCTCACGCTGATCGTCTCCCTGTCCGAGCCGATCCGAGTCGTTCCGGTCGAGGGCTGCACGGTTCGCGACGGGCGGTTCGATGCCGTTGTAGGTGGCCTGACTTCGAAAGCCGTCGCGATCAGGCACGACGGCCGTCAGCACGGCGTCAAGGTGTCGTTGACTCCGATGGGAGCCCGGGCCGTCTACGGGATGCCCGCGGCCGCCCTCGCGAACGACGTGGTCGACGTCGGCCACATTCTCGGCGGACTCGGTCGTGAACTCAGCGAGCGGAGCCGCGAAGCTCATTCGTGGCGTGAGCGATTCGCTGCCTCGATGACGTCCTCCTGGCAGCCGTCCGCCGGCACGACATGAGCCCAGCGGCGCGTGCTGCCATTCGGCCCGAGGTCCGCGAGGCATGGCGGCGACTGTTGAGCTCCCGCGGCACAGCCCAGATCGGATTGTTGGCAGCCGAACTCGGATGGAGTCGACGCCACCTGACCAGGCAGTTCCACAGTGAGATCGGCCTGACGCCCAAAGAAGCTGCACGTGTTCTGCGCTTCGAGCACGCCTACGTCCTCGCCACGGCAGGAACCCCACCCTCATGGTCCACAATCGCTGCAGCGACCGGATTCGCCGACCAAGCGCACCTCGTCCGGGACTGGCGCGACTTCACAGGGCTCACCCCAACGGCCTGGCGCGGCAGCGAACTGCTCGCTCACTAGCGCCGTCAACGGTTACCGCATCCGGTGCTCGGTGCCGAGCCCTGGAGTGATCGTGAGGATCCGCGCGTCGCCGTCCGCGTCGACCGCATGCCATACACCGGCAGGGTTGACCGTGGCCTCACCCGGACCGAGAGTCACCTGCTCGGTCCCGTCGCCGATCTCTCGTATGACGGTGATCGTGCCGCTGACACACACGATCACCTCGTCACCCGCGGGGTGCCGCTCCCAGTGGTTCCCGCGGCCCTGCTCGTCGATGAGGACGACGAGCCGGCCCTCATTGCCGTCGTCGGCGACCGCCGCCGCGTAAGCATCGAGGGCCGCAGGTTCGAACGTGAACCCCTCGACCGGTCGGGATCGGCATCCGAGACCGAGATGCAAAGGGGTGGACTGCAGGTTTACGGCAACGCGGGAGTCTGTCAACTGAAGGTTCATGCACAACACGTTGTCAAGAAGATCCCTGCCCGGTCTTGAAGAAATGAGACCTTCGCAACCTGTCACTAACGAAGCCTCGGCATCCCGCTCTGCTCTCGAACATCATCGGCATGCGGATCGACAGCTCCCGCTACGCGGTACTGCCTCCGCTCCCCCAGCACCGAGATCTCGTCGACCACCCCCGCGACGACGAGTTCTTCCAGCGCCGCGAGCACATCCTTCCAGTCCATGTCGAGCCGGCCTGCAAGCTCCACCACCGGGTATGTCCCGTTCCCGAGCGCATTCACGATCATGTCCTCGAGGCTCACCGCGCGGCGCGACGCAGTCGACGACGAATCCGCGGCTCCGGCAGGCTCTGCGACCGGCACCGTGATCACGGGAATCATCTCGGTGATCGCGGATTCGTTGTCCGGCTCCGGAACCTCCACGGAAACAGCCTCAACGATCTCTGCAGCGACCGGCGGTGCCACCGGCGGCTCCGCAATGTCGACAACGTCGTCGGCCGGCGGGCCGTCATCCACCAACTCGACCGGCGTCCAACCCACATCGACCACGACTGCAGCATCCGCGACGTCGGGTGTGATTCCCCGCCGTTCGAGCTCGCCCCACAGGCCGGCCATTGCAGCGGTCGGGTCGAGGTAGTACTCGGATTCGCGGACCCGCCAGAATTTCCATCCGCTCCGCTGCAGTTCGCGCTCGCGTTCGAGGTCGGCTCGCTGCTGGTCGGGGCTGGTGTGCCAAAGGTCGCCGTCGCACGCGACCGCCAGTTTGCCTGCCGCACCCGTCACCACCAGGTCGATGAAGTGACCGTTCACCTCGACCTGCGGGTTCACGTGATAGCCGCGAGCAACGATGTCGAGGAACACCTGCTGCTCGAAGAGACTGCCGAACGCTCCGTGCCGCTCGTCGCGTGTGGCGCCGTCGGGCATCGGATCGGCAGGTGTCGGCGACGTCGACTGCATGTAGGTGAGAAGTGAATGCCGGAGGTCCGACGACCGCAGTGTGTCGGCCGTCCGCGAATGGAACAACCACAGCTGGTCCTGCGCCCGCGACGCAGCGACGTTGAATCGCCGCTGGTATTCGGTCCTCGTCATCGCCGCGATGTTCTGATCGGGCGCGACGACCATAGACAGGAACACCACGTTCCGCTCGTCGCCCTGGAAATCCGGGGGCGTGCCCACGCGGAGCCGGCGTTCTTCCCACTGATCCGGAGTGAGCCTGTCGAGCAGTTCGTTCTGGATGGCGTCGACCTGTGATTGCCCCTGCAGAACCACCACACCGAACGTCTTGCCGTCATAGGCGTCGTCGCCGAGGCATTGCACGAGAGTGTCGGCGAGGGCACTGGCTTCGACATAGTTCGTCAACGACGAGTTCTGCCCGGTGACGACACCACCCTCGACGTAGGTGGTGCGCAGCGGCGGCAACCTGTCGGATCCGAACTGCCGCACCGGAACCAGCGGTGCATCCGCATAGAACTGGTCGCTGGACCACGCGATGATCTCCGGCATCGACCGGAAATGCTCCCGCAACCGGATGACGCTCCCGAACCGTGATCGCAGCAACGAGAACACACTGGACCGCGGAGTGAAGCTGTCGCGCAGATACTTCGGGATGTCGGGCAGGTACGAGTCGAGGCGACTGAAGACGCCGTCGAGCGCACCCAACGACATCTCACTCGGTGCGCACTGTTTGTCGTCGCCCACCACGATCACCCGCGGCGCAAGCCACAGCAGGAACAGGCTGCTGATGTCGGCCTGGCTCGCTTCGTCGACGATGACGACGTCGAACGAATTCTGTTCGGCCGGAATCGATGCCAACACCTGCTGCAGCGGCATCACCCACGCCGGTACTGCACCCTGCGCGACCTGCATGGCCCCTCGGGCCGCTGCACGATAGCGCTCCGCGTACCGGCCGGTGCCCTTGCCGATGCTCGCGACATGGTCGCGGTAGGAATGGAGGGCTTGGACCTGCTCTGCGGTGGTGCGGTCGAGGCACGCGTTCCACGCCTTCTCCGCCGCGAGCTGGGCGGTGAGATGCGAGATGTCTGCTTCGATGGCATCGAGGTCGCGTTCGAGCTGCCCGTCGTCGCGGCGCTCGTGGTTGCGTCGCACCCATTCCTCGGCGCGGCGCCACGCCCACGCGTTTTCGACCTGGGTGAGTCGGGCCGGCCACTCGGGGCTGGTCGGATTCTTGGCGATGGCCTGCGCGAGTGCGGGCGCGGCAGCGGTCAATCGTGCGTGCAGGGATACACGTTCGAGCTCCTCACGGTGCTCGCCGATCGCATGACCCCACGCATCCAGCGCTGCGCTGATGGCATCGAAATCCGCGTCGTAGAAGGCCTGCACCAGCGCGCGCCCTTCGGGTGAGACTCCCGCGCTGATCTCGTCCCGCACATACACGGCGACGGTTTCGAGCAGGATTTGTTCGCTTCCGCAGTGCCTGCCGCGGCGATGGCTCGCGCCGACTCCGCGACCGACTGTGCCTGTTCGATGTTCGCGATCCGAGGCGCACCGGGGTTGACCTCCTGCAGCGCCAGTTCGACGTCGCGTACCCGCGCGACGAGGCTGTCGATGACCTCACGCTCCCGGTTGACGAACGTCAGAGTTCCGACGGCACGGCTGCGCGACTCGTCGGGTGCGATGTCGACGCCGAGATCGTGGAGAACGATGCCCACCACCCGGACTGCGTCGAAGGCACGGAGGTGCTCGGCGACGACACGCACGGTGTGGGCGGTGGTTGCCGCGACACCGTCGACGGTCGCGGGTTCGCCGAGCGCCTCGACCGCATGTTGTTCGTCGCTTCTCCGGAACCGGGAGAGGCCACTGCGCCACGTATCCCCCGCGTCCAGCTTGTGGGCGAGCGCGTCGTACGCCTCGAACGCGTGCCGCCCCACCACCGGCGTGTGCACGTTGCCGCGCCGATGAAACGGTCGGCGTCCTGCGCGGCCTGCACGAGGCCCGCGAACTCAGCGGTCTTCCCCCACAGGTGCTGGGCCTTCCCCGACAGGACGTCGTCGGCCACGCGTTGGAATCGCGGGTCGAGTTGTTCTGCGTCTTGCAGAGCCCCCTGAAGATGTTCGCAGAGGCCGCGGATGTGATCGAGCGCGGCGGGTGACGCGCCCTCGAGGATCCTCAGCAGTCCCGGCATTTCGCTGCCCGTCACTTCACGTGGCGCCTGCGCGACCGCGTTGCACGCGTACTGCACATCGTCCTGGCCGGGAAGCGACAGTTCCGGGAACACCTGGTGGCGGCGCCGCGCGCGTTCGGCGCTCGAGCGCTGGTGCAGCGACAGGAGGGTGTGGAGTTCCTCGGTGTTCAGCGGGGGCGCGTCGGTGAGAAGGGGCGCGGGCAGCCACCCGTATCGGGTTTCCTGTGCGCGGACCTGCCGGACGATCGACGCGAGCGTCCCCTGATAGCCGGCGACGACCTCGGGGTGAACGACGGTCTCTTCCGCGCGGGCCTTCCGGATCTGTTCTGTCAGAGTCGCTCGACGCCGCGTTGCATCGGTGCGTTGTGTTGCGAGGTCGCGGATGCGCTGCGCCGTGCGACGCTGGTTGAATTGTGCTTTGCGGGTGGCGATCTCACTGACACTGTGGTTGAGTTCGGCAGATCCGCCGCGCGCCGCGTCGGTCACCGACACACACAGATCCTGCAGTTCGGGCGGGAGTTTGTCGCGGAGGACGCGCAGAGCCTGCGCCTTCTCACTGGTCACCAGTACGCGCTGGCCGCGCGCGAGCAGCGCCGACACGAGATTGGCGATGCTGTGGGTCTTGCCGGTGCCGGGCGGTCCTTCGACCACGACACCGCTGTCGGCGGCGAGCCTGTCGATGATGTCGCGCTGCTCCTCGTTCGCGGGCAGCGGGAACAGTGGATCGCCGTCGGCGAGCAGGGCAGACGACGTGCCGGTGCGGTCGAGCCATGCGACACGGTCGGTCGGTTCGATCGCTTCGACGAGCTGCGCGAGACCGAGCGGCACCGGGTTCGACTCGTCGGCCGCGGCTCGATCATGCGGTTGTAGTACTCGATGAGCGCATAGGCGCCACGTTTGCGCAGCACCAGCGCGGGTGACGGCGTCAGGAACATGTCGGGAGACGGTGCATCCTCTGCACGGTCGACGACGTCGACGCGCACGGTGAGGGCGCGGTCGGCCCATTCCTTGAGGAACACTCGGCCGCCGGGTCGACGGGTGATGCGACATGGGTGACGAGGGATTCGTGCAGGTTGCGGGTGCTCGACGAATCGAACACCTCCAGCCCGGTGAGGACCTCGATGTCTTCGAGTGACGGGCCGGCATCGGGATTCAACCGGACGAGTAGGTCGCCGGACTCCAGGTGCCGCTCGACGAGGGTGGACTGCGTGATCAGGTGCGTGCGCACCTCCTCGCCTGCCACAGCCTCGGAGAGCTGCAGCAACCCCGACGCGAGGACGAGCTCGACCGATTCCGGTTGGGCTTCGAGGTCGAGCACCGCGCGCTGCAGGAACGTGTAGAGCTGCGACGCCGGTCGTCGCTGACGGTCGACGGCCGCCCACGCCCGCCACTCGGTGAGCCAGGTATCGAAGCCGCCGACGCCGCCGGGAACCTGCGGATCGAGTGTGGGTTCGACGGTGGCGTCGTCGATCGCCCCATGCACATACGCCGCCATCTGCTCCGGAGGGCGCGGCGGGTCTTCGAGGTGAACGCGCCGCGCGCGGAGGACGACGTCGCCTGCTCCGGCATCGGCACTGAGTCCGACGTCGAGATTTCCCTCGTCGAGAGACACCACGCCACGGTGTTGGTCGAGAACCCGGACGGGCGCGCTGCGTGCTTTGACGAGGTCGGACAAGAATGTGAGCAGACGTTGCACGCGATCCCTCAGCTCAGGATCGTTCTCTCTCGACTCCACAACCACTCCACTCACCTCGCTTCCACGGCATACCCGACGACAGAGACGGGCAAGATCACCTTAGGAGTCGTGACCGACATGTCCACCGCCGGTCCCACCGTCAGATCACCGCATCTCCTTCCCGGTGCCGGTAGGACGTGACTGCGGACAGAGCGGTCGTCCGAGCGAATACCCTGACGCCCTCCTCGGGGCAGAGAGTTCGTGGTGGCGGCAACAACGATCTGCCTGCACGAAGGTGGCGTTGGTCATATCTCCGGTCATTCGTCCCACTCGTTCGTTACGTATCGGACATATTGTGATCATTCATGCGACGGGGCGCCTCGAGCAACAAGGGAAGGACTCTGCCCCGGTGGCCTTTGCTGACGGTGTCCGATCTGGTGTGCCCCTCTCCCGTTCCGTACTCGACGCCATACCGCGCACCCGCCTGTTCGCGCTCCTGGACCAGCAGCCCGCTCTGACCGTGCTGCAGGCACCGCGCGGGTTCGGTACGCGCTCGCTCGTCGCGAGTTGGCTGCACCGCGGAGGCGCCTCGGGTCGCGACGTGACCTGGGTCGACGCCACCGCAGCGGCAGAGCACTCCGCGGCGGATGCGGCCGAGCGATGCGGCGAGCAGATCCGGAACCTCTCCGACCTCGGTGCTCGATTGCTGGTGGTGGCAGGGGTGCCGTCGGCGTGGGCGGCCATGGTGCTCAAAGCCGTGCGGGACATACTCGAACGATGCCCGTCCGCGAACGCGGTGGTGACGCTGCACGGCACGATCAAACCCTCGCACGCGGCAGCGGTCCGCGATATCGACTGCCGTTGGATCGGTGCGGAGCAGTTGTGTTTCACCGTCGCCGACACCGTGGAATTGTGCCGGGCAAAAGACCTGTCTCTGGGCGAGGAAAAGTGCGCCGACCTGCGCAACGCGCTGAGTGGGTCCCTCCGTTGGTGGCCACGGCAGTGTCGATGCTGCGTATCGCCCCGGTCGCGCCCGTCGACGCCGACAGACGTCTGGTTCCGCCGGTGGATCGAGTGGTCGACGACTATGTCCAACAGCGCCTCGCCGGCCTCGATGACGCAGCACGAAAGGGCGCGCTCGGGGTGGCGGTGCTGCGTCACTGCACGGTGGTCGAGGCTTCCGAGACGACCGGGCTCGAGTCGTGCGAGGAGCTGCTCGAACGCCTCGATTCTGTAGGCCTGATGTTCGGTCGATTCGACGGTGTGCACCGGAGCTGGGTGTGGCCGGCCGCAGTGCGCGACAGGATCCTCGACCTCGCACGACGCGAACGACCCGACAGCATCGACCACGCTCTCGTCCGCCTGGCGGAGGAGAACCTCGCGGCGGGCAACTACGCCGACGCCGCCGCCTATGCCGTCGATGGGAGCGAATGGGATACCGCCGTCCACCTCATCGACGAGCACTGGAGTGACCTCGTCGCGCAGGATTTCGAGATGCTGGTGCATCTGCTGCGAGTGATTCCCGACGAGATCGCAGACCGCCGCCCCGGAATCGCAGCAGGGCGGGCGCTGTTCCTGAACACATTGGCCGGGCACCCCATGCTGCACGTCGATATTCCGACCGATCCGGACGAGCTGGCCGTGGTCGGAGCGGGGCCGGATGCGGCCGAGATACTGCACGTCGGCCTCGTTCAGGCCATCGCATTGCGAATGGCGGGGAGTCTGCGTGAGGCGGGAGACCGCGCAGCGACGTTGATTCCGCTTGTGGACGCCATGCAGACCCATCAACAGCACAACGTCACCGCTCAATTGCCCACCATCCGCCTGCAATGGGCCATCGGTATGCAACTGGCGGGCGATCTCCAGACCGCCACATCGGAATTCGAACTCGCCTACCGTGATGCGCTCAAAGCCGGCTTCGATTTCGTGGTCCTCAATGCCGCCGGGAGCATCGCAGCGAATTGGGCGATACTCGGAGATCCGATGCGGGCGGACGAATGGATCACCGCCGAATCCCGGGTCGACACCAGCGTCGGGTACTGGGACGAGATGATCCGCGTCGGGGGTCGTGTGGCACGCACCTTGGTCGCCCTCGACCGGCTCGACCACGATCGGGCGAAGACCACCTTGGATCTGCTCGGTGTCCCGCCTGCAGGTGAAGAGTTGTGGGGGCTCGTGGCGTATGCCCATACCCAGCACGCATTGTCCACGTCTGACGCGTACACGGGAGTGGCGTGGCTCCATCGCATCATCGACGGTCATCGCAGCCTGCACCAGCCAGGAGCGTTGTCCGACGTGCTATTGACCGCCACCGAAATCGATCTGCAACTGGCCTTGGGCAACGGCAATCGAGCTCGGACGCTGGCCGAGTCCGATACCACCGGTCACCCGCTGATCGTGGTGGCAGCGGCCCGCGTGGAACTTCTCACCGGTCATCTCGAGGAAGCACGCGCGGTGCTCAGCCGGATCACGTGGCCCAGCTGCGGATGGCCACGGGCACACCTCGAGGCGTTGTTGATCGAGGCCGCTGCGACGCTGTACACCGACCGGGACAACGCGACGCGCGCGTGGGCACGCACCGTCACTCTGGCCGAGACCTTCGGCAACCGGCGGGTGTTCACCACCGTGTCGACGCAGGTGAGAGACGAACTGGCCGCTGCCACCGGCATCGCTGTGCCCGAGGGCATACCCGACGCGGTGTTTCCTGACGTGGTGGTCGAGATCGCACTCACCCCACGCGAACTCGGAGTGCTCGTTCAGCTCGATCGTGGCGTCGAGCGTAAGGACCTGGCAGACACCCTGTTCGTCTCGTACAACACCATCAAGACGCAGCTGCGCAGCATCTACAGCAAGCTCGGGGTGCACACCATCAGTGAGGCGCTCGTCCGAGCGCGGGAACTGGGCCTCCTGAAGTAGCCCGCTCAGAGCGGATGGCGGGAGTCGAACCCGCGTTGACGGTTTTGCAGACCGCTGCCTTGCCACCTCGGCCACACCCGCATGTGTATAAACTTTCATGCCGAGCTGATGAGTTCACGATTTAGAATCGGCGTGAATCCAGGGGCTTCTTCGCCCCCTTGACGGCAGGGGTTCGTCGCTCACCTTCGAGTTTGGTCAAGAACCGCTCGACCAGCGCGATGGTCGACGCGTGCCCCATGTCGGTGTGGAAGGCCTCCTCCATGCGGAGGAATCGCGAGACACCGGACATGAGGACGATCACCGCGAGAGGTGGGTACTCGTCGGTGTCGACACCGTGCTTCTCGAGGGTTGCCGACACCGCGTCGAGCTGGAGTTCACGGAACCGTTGCGACGACCGCGAAATTTCGTCGCGGATTGCCTTTCGATGGTTTGCGAGTGCGACGAATTCGAGGGTCAGCGCCGTCGACGACTGGTCGTGAATAGCTTCCCAGAGAGCCCACAGCGGCTGTTCGGAGGCGAGGGCCTCCACCTGCAGTTCGTAGCTTCGTTCGGCTCCGCGCCGGAACAACTCGATGAACAGGCCTTCCATCGTCCCGAAGTAGTAGGAGACGAGTGCCGAGTTCACCCCGGCCATCCCGGCGACTCGGCGCGTGCTGACCGCAGCGTAGCCCTCGTCGAGCATGAGCTGTTGCGCAGCGTCGAGGAGTGCTTGTCGCGTGGTGGAGTTGTCCCCGCCGACGCCACGATCCGGCTTCACCATTCGTCCTCCACCTCACCTGCATTGCCGCGGGCCAAGTGTAGCCACGTGAAGGCGGGCCGGTGCTCCTGCTCAAAAGCAACCTTCCCGCTCCCCTTGACGGCAACACCTGAGCCCCGGTATATCTCTTAATCACTTGATTAAGGTTAATCACTTGATTAAGAGCTTTCAGCTTGACGGTTCCGCTGCAGAATCCCCCGCGCCACGTCGTCGATGTGCACGGTCAGAAGCAGAATGGAGACTTCGGTGTCAGTTCGCGCAACCGCGTCCTCGAACGTCTCGAGCGGCTCCGCACCGACCATGTCCGCTTCACACGCAGCCCGCCCGCCTCGTGGCAGCCACCGCGTGCGCGTTCTCGACGTGGTGCAGGAAACCTGCGATGCCAAATCTTTCGTCTTGGAACCATCGAGTGAGATCGCCCCGCAGTACCGCTACCGCGCCGGGCAATTCCTGACCTTCCGTTTCACCATCGACGGCGAGACCCACGTCCGGTCCTACTCGCTGTCGTCGTCACCTGCGGTCGACCACCGTATGACCGTCACCGTGAAGCGAGTGCACGGTGGCACGGTCTCGAACTGGATCAACGACACGCTACGACCAGGCGACGAGTTGGACGCGACACTGCCCGCAGGTGATTTCGTCCTCGACGACTCCCGTCGGGATATCGTCGCCTACGCCGGTGGAAGTGGAATCACGCCGATCATCTCGATCGTCAAAACCGCGTTGGCGACGACAGACCGGCGAATCCACCTCCTCGACGCGCATCGCACACGCGAATCTGCTTTGTTCGCCGCCGATCTCGACCGTCTTGCTGCTCGTCACCCGGCCCGTCTGAACATGGTCCATCACCGCGATGACGAATCCGGAATCATCGGCGCACACGACGTGCATCGCATTCGAGAACGAGCCGACGACGGCGAGATCTACATCTGCGGCCCCACTCCGTTCATGGATCTCGTCGAGCGCACCTTCCGTAACACCGATATCCCGGCGTCCCAGGTGCACATCGAACGCTTCACTCCACGAACAGAACACGACGACTTTGCGGCGCCGGCCGGCCCTCGGCAGGTAGCGATGACCGTCGAACTCGGACGGCGCACCGAAACACGAGAGATCAGAAACGATGCGACGGTCCTTCAAGCCGCACGCGCTATGGGCCTGAGACCACCGTCACCTGCGAAGCCGGCACCTGCGGCACGTGCATCGCCCAGGTCGTCGAAGGCTCCGCCGCGATGCGCAACAACGAAGCATTGACCGAAGACGAGGTCGCAGAGGGGTTGGTGCTGACCTGCCAGGCCGTCGCAACCAGCCCGCGCATCCACGTCGTCTACGAATAGAGGGAGCAAGACATGACCAGCCCGCACACGCGCGACGACTCCGCGCCATCGAGCACACGTTCACCGCATACACGCGGACGCGTCGCAGTGGTCACCGGCGGCGCTTCCGGAATGGGCCTGTCCATCTGCCGGCAGTTCGCCGCCACGGGACACACGGTCGCCGTCCTCGATCTCGACGGCGAGGCCGCACTCCGCGTCGCCGACGAATTGGTCGCTGACGGCGCCACCGCGTGCGGATACGACGTCGACGTCGCCGACCGGCCGGTGGTGGATGACGCCCTGGGCAAGGTCCGTGCCGCATTCGGGTCGATCGACATCCTGGTGACCAGCGCGGGGGTCGTCGCATTCGACACCTTCACCGACATCTCCGAAGACTCGTGGAACAAGGTCCTCGCAGTAAATCTGACGGGGACGTTCAATTGTGTTCAGGCGGCGATTCCCGACATGGTCGAGCAGCGCTGGGGTCGCATCGTCACGATCTCGTCGTCGAGCGCGCAACGCGGATCCCCACGAATGATTCACTACACCGCCTCCAAGGGCGGCGTCATCGCGATGACGAAAGGGCTGGCACGCGAGTACGCGCCGTTCGGGATCACCGTCAACAACATTCCGCCGTCGGCGATCGACACACCCATGTCGCGCAGCTCTCAAGCCGCAGGGCACTATGCCGACAACGACACCCTCTCCAAATCGGTGCCGATCGGCCGAATGGGAACCGGCGAAGACATCGCCGCAGCATGCTGCTTTCTGTGCAGCGACGCCGCCGGGTTCATCACCGGCCAGGTCCTCGGCGTGAACGGCGGCACCGTCATATGAGGGCAACACCCACCGGGCGCTTGGCGCCGCTCCCGCTGGCTCATTGGCCCCCGGGTCCCGGGAGATCTTGCGCGGACACCTGAACGCCGCAGACCGCTACCTGTCCGATTCACCCAAGCGCCCTCCGCTTCCCAACGTACTGGGACTCCTGGGCCACCACCCGAGTTGGGCGGCGCCTGGCTGGCCTACAACGGGGTGCTCCTCGACAATCCCACGCTCGATCCGCGGCTTCGCGAAATCATGATCCTGCGCATTTCCTGGCGGACTCGCTCGACCTACGAGTGGGCCCAGCATATCGTGGCAGCACGAGCACACGGCATCACTGACGACGAGATCACCCGAATCGGCCTCGGTGCAGACGCCGGAGTCTGGACTCCGCTGGAATCGTCGCTGCTCGCCGCTGTCGATCAGCTCATCGACCACCATCAGGTCGACGACAGCACCTGGGCGATGCTCGAAGACTCGCTCGAGCCCAGGCAACTTCTCGAAGCACTGTTCGTCGCCGGCACGTATGTGTGCCTCGCCATGGTCTTCAACAGCGTGGCGCTCCCACTCGATCCGAGCATCGATCTCACCGCGATACCCGAACTTCCGGAATTGGAGGACCAGTCATGACACAGTGGCCGAGACCACCCGAAGGTACGTGGACGCAGCACTATCCGGATCTGGCACCGGCCCCATCTCGTTCGAGGACTCGGTGTCACCCGAGTTCTACGAACTCGAACGCGCAGCGATATTCAAACGCGCCTGGCTGCACATGGGACGCGTCGAGCAGATCCCTCGCACTGGCAGCTACTTCACCAGAGAAATCGAGGTTGCCGGCACATCCATCCTCGTCGTCCGGGACGGTGAAGGAGTCGTCCGAGCATTCCACAATGTGTGCCGCCACCGGGGAAACAAGTTGGTGTGGAACGACTTCCCAAAGGACGAGGTCGACGGCACCTGCCGTCAGTTCACCTGCAAGTACCACGGCTGGCGCTACGGCCTCGACGGCTCGCTGGCGTTCGTACAGCAAGAAGACGAGTTCTTCGACCTCGACAAGGATGCCTACGGACTGGTTCCCGTGCACTGCGATGTGTGGGCGGGGTTCATCTTCATCAACCTGGCCGAACAACCCGAGCAGTCGTTGACACAGTTCCTCGGACCGATGATCACGGCCCTCGACGGCTATCCCTTCGACAAAATCACCGAGCGATATGAGTTCACGGCACGCAATGGCAGCAACTGGAAGCTCTTCGCCGATGCCTTCCAGGAGTACTACCACGTGCCAGGCCTCCACTCCCAGCAGGTCCCGACCGCGGTGAGGAACCCGAAGAAGGGCTTCGAGTGCGCGCACTTCCAACTCGACGGCCCGCATCGGATGACCAGCACCGGAGGGCCCAGGCGCTGGACGCTGCCGCCCGAATTCATGTATCCGATCGAACGCGTCACCCACAGCGGCCTGGTCGGCCCCTGGGAATCGCCCGACCTCGGCGATACACCACCGGGTCTGAACCCGGGCGGTATCGACCCGTGGGGCATCGACAACTTCCAGATCTTCCCGAACGTGGAGATCCTCATCTACCGAGGCTGGTACCTGCTCTACCAGTACTGGCCGACGTCCCACAACACCCACCGATTCGAAGGCGTGCTCTGTTTCCAACCCGCCACCTCGGCCCGCGAGCGTGTCGAACACGAGGTCGCGTCGGTGGTCTTCAAAGAGTTCGCGCTGCAGGACGCCGGCATGCTCGACGGCACCCAGACCGCGCTCGAAGCTGCGTACTACTCGGCCGGTCTCCACGAATTCGTCGTCAACGATCAGGAAATCCTCGTCCGGCATTTCCACAAGGTCGTCGGCGACTGGGTGCGCGCATATCAGCAAGCGAAGACGGAGGTCCCGGCATGACCGCACCCAGGTTGCTTCCACCCGCGTTCGCGGAGTTCGAGAACTACGCCCACACTTGGTGCCTCGCAACCGAACGCGAACGGTATGCCCAGCGGATGAGCAGTTCGATGAGCGAGATGCTGCCCTTCTACAACGCATTCTTCCCGCAACTCGAAGAGGCCATCGCCTACTGCGACAAGTTTCCACTCGACGACATGCCCGACGACGCGGTGAACCTCCTGCACCTCGTGTACTCGTTGGTCACCGTGTCGATGTCGGTCGAGATCTTCCATCAGCCCAAGGTCGTGGACAGTGCTGCCGCCCGCATCGACCGGGTCAAGGAACCGTTCCCGTGACCTTCCGGCAACACCTGCCACCGCGCGACACCGGCACGCGCACATGACGAGCTTCGCGAAAGCGGGTATTCATGAACACCCTCACCATCCGACGTCTCAGCGAACGAGTCGGCGCAGAAATCATCGGCGTCGACCGAGACACACTCCTTGACGACAAGACGCTCCCCGACCACGTCCTCGAACTCCTCGAGGAACACGGCGTCCTGGTCTTCCGTGACCTCCATCTGGACGCGCGGACCCAGGTGGCCTTCGCCCGCACACTCGGCGACATCGACACGTCCCCAGGGCACCACGCCGTCGAAGGCATCTACAGGGTCAGCCTCGACACCGCAAAGAACACCTCGGCAAGCTATCTGCGTGCAACCTTCGACTGGCACATCGACGGCTGCACAGCAGACGGCGACATCCACCCTCAACACGCAACCATCCTCAGTGCCCATGCCGTCGCCGCGCGCGGCGGGGAGACGGAATTCGCCAGCACCTACGACGCATACGATGCCCTCGGCGACGACGAGAAGACGGACCTGCTCGGCCTGCGCGTCGTCCATTCGCTCGAGGCCTCACAACGACTGGTCACCCCCGATCCGACATCCGAACAGCTGGCGGTGTGGCGCGCGCGGCCGCCCAAGGTGCATCCCCTGGTGTGGACCCACCGAACGGGTCGCCGCTCACTGGTCCTCGGCGCCTCCACCGACCACGTCGTCGGAAAAGACACCGACGAGAGTCGCGCACTGCTCGACGACCTGCTCCGACGCTGCACCCGCGCCGACCGGGTGTATCGGCACACCTGGTCTGTCGGCGACACCGTCATCTGGGACAACCGCGGTGTAATCCACCGGGCGGCCCCCTACGAGCCCGACTCCGAGCGCGAAATGCTCAGGACCACCGTGCTCGGAGACGAACCGATCCAATGATCCTCCCAATTCGTTAGTGCACCTCGATTCGACAGCTCACCGCCCACCAGAGGAGTACCGCATGTCCCGCTGGCCGAAGCCCCCCGAAGGAAGCTGGACCGAGCACTATTCACAGCTCGGTACTGCACCGATGTCGTACGACGATTCCACCAGTCCCGAGTTCTACGAGCTCGAACGCGAAGCAATCTTCAAGCGCGCGTGGCTGAACGTGGGCCGCATCGAGCAAGTCCCCCGCACAGGTAGCTACTTCACGAAGGAGATCAACGCGGCCAAGACCTCGATCATCGTCGTGCGCGGTTCCGACGGTGAGGTCCGCGCGTTTCACAACATCTGCCGGCACCGAGGAAACAAGCTGGTGTGGAACGACTTCCCCAACGAGGAAACCTCAGGGACGTGCCGCCAGTTCACCTGCAAGTACCACGGATGGCGTTACGGCCTGGACGGCGCGCTGGCCTTCGTGCAGCAGGAGGAGGAGTTCTTCGACCTCGACAAGGACGCCTACGGCCTGGTTTCCGTGCACTGCGAGGTGTGGGCCGGCTTCATCTTCGTCAACCTCGCGAAGCAACCGGAGCAATCGCTGACAGATTTCCTCGGTCCGATGGTGACCGCACTCGATGGCTATCCGTTCGGCAACCTCACCGAACGATTCTCGTATCGTGCTGAAATCAAGGCGAATTGGAAGCTCTACATGGACGCCTTCCAAGAGTTCTATCACGCGCCGATCCTGCACGGCAGGCAGTCTCCCGCCAAATTCTCGGCCGCTGCCGCCCAAGCGGGTTTCGAAGCACCCCACTACCAATTGGACGGACCACATCGCCTCGTCAGCACCTCGGGTGTGGTGACTGGGAGCTCGATTCGGAGATGCGCAAACCGATGGAAGACATCACGCGCAGTGGGCTGTTCGGTCCGTGGGACGTTCCGGACCTGGGTGTCGCCGAGATGCCGCCGGGACTCAACCCCGCCAAGTGCGACCCGTGGGGCCTCGACTCCTTCCAGTTGTGGCCCAACTTCACCATCCTGGTGTGGTCGAGTGGCTGGTACGTCACCTACCAATACTGGCCGACGTCCCACAACACCCACATCTTCGAAGGCAACGCATACTTCGTTCCCGCCCGGACAGCGAGGGAGCGGGTCGCCCACGAGATGGCCGCGGTGACCTTCAAGGAATATGCGCTCCAGGACAGCAACACCCTGGAGGCGACACAGTCGATGCTCGAATCCGGGGTCGTCTCCGCGTTCCCTCTCAACGACCAGGAAATCCTGCTGCGCCACCTGCACCATGTGGCAGCGCAGTGGGTGGATGACTACCGGAACGACAAAGCCGAGGAGCTGAGCCGATGACCACTGCCATGCTGCCCGAGGAGTTCCACGATCTCGAGCCGTACGCGAGCACATGGTGCCTCGGCTCGGAGCCGGAACGCTATGCCGCACGGCTCGCCGGTTCCATGGAGGAGATGCAGGCGTTCTACGACGCGATCTCGCCGCGCGCAGAGACCGCGATCGCGTACTGCGACAAGTTCCCGCTCGACGAACTGCCCTCGGACGTGCAGAACCTCCTCTACCTGCTGTATTCGATGATCATGGTGTCGTTTCCCGTGGAGGTGTGGAGCCAGCCTCGGGTGCCCGATTCCGGCGCAGCAATGCTCGAATGCGTGATCGAGCCGGCGCCATGACCGGCCTGCCGACGATCGTCCGCGCCGCTCGCCTGCTCGATGTGGCTACCGGGGTAATGCACCACGGGGCCACGGTGGTGGTCGAAGGCAACCTCATCGCCGCAGTGAACCCGGTCGACGAACCGGCCGCAGGCACCGTGATCGATCTGGGGGACGTCACCCTGCTCCCGGGGCTCATGGATATGGAGGTGAACCTGCTCATCGGCGGTCCCGACACACCCACGGGGCTCCCCAATCCGATGCACGGTGTCCAGGACGATCCCGTCTACCGCACGCTACGCGCCACCGAGAACGCCCGAACCACGCTCGCGGCCGGGTTCACGACGGTCCGCAACCTCGGGCTCATGGTCAAGACGGGCGGGTATCTCCTGGACGTCGACCTGGGCAGGGCCATCGAGCAAGGCTGGGTGCAGGGGCCGCGCATCGTGGGTGCGGGCCACGCCATCACTCCCACGGGTGGGCATCTCGATCCGCGGATGTTCCAGCGCCTCGCACCACACATCATGCCGCTCTCGCCCGACGAGGGCATGGCGAACGGAGTCCCCGAAGTCCGCCGGGCCGTGCGATACCAGATCCAGTACGGCGCCGAAGTCATCAAGATCTCGGCGTCGGGCGGCGTGATGTCCCACAGCACGGCCGCGGGTGCACAGCAGTATTCCGACGACGAACTCGAGGCGATCGTCGACGAGGCACATCGGGCGGGTGTGAAGGTCGCCGCGCACGCCCACGGCGATGCCGGAATCCGGGCCTGCATCCGCGCGGGAGTCGACTGCATCGAACACGGTTCCCTCGCATCCGACGACACCATCTCCATGATGGTCGAGCACGGCACATTTCTCGTCCCCACGAGCTATCTGTCCGAGGGGCTCGACGTGTCGAAAGCAGCTCCCGCACTGCAGAAGAAGGCTGCCGAAGTCTTCCCGCAAGCGCGTCGCACTCTCACCAAGGCCATCCACGCCGGTGTCAGGATCTCGTGCGGTACGGATGCGCCCGCATCCCGCACGGTCGGAACGCCATGGAATTGTGGGCTTTGGTCGATCGCGGCATGACCCCGCTCCAGGCGATCCGGGCCGCCACACTCACTAGCGCCGATCTCATCGCGTCGAAGACCGAGGACGGCTCGAGACCGGCCTGCTCGCAGACATCATCGCGGTGCCAGGTGATCCCACCGAGGACATCACGGCACTGCAGGACGTGCAGTTCGTAATGAAGGACGGGCACGTCCACAAGAACACTCGGGTCGCCGAACTCGACAACCTCGAACCCGTCACGCAGCACTGAACATTCACCCATTACCAGGAGGTGGGCACATGCCCAAGGGAATCATGTACGTCGAATCACGACCGAAGTCACCGGAGGACGAAGCCGCGTACCACGAGTGGTACAACGAGCGTCACCTCAGCGAGATTTCCGCCATCGACGGGGTTGTGGCGGCGCGCCGATACGCACCGCTCGACAACACCGGCTCGTACATCGCCATCTACGAACTCGACGCAGACGATCTCGATGCCGTGCGGAGCAGGCTGACGGAAAGTCTCCGATCCGGAGAGATGTCTCCTCCGGTTGGTGTTCAAACCTCGCCTCCACCAACGACGCTCTACTACCGCGAGATCGCCTCGCACGTTCCCTGACCGGCAATGCGACCAACGGCGGCCCACCCACCGACGCAGGAGATCACATGCACGAGCACACCCGCCTCTACATCGGCGGCGACTGGGTCGTCCCCAGCAGCACCGACGTGATCGACGTCGTCTCACCGCACAGCGAAGAGACCATCGCACGCGTGGCGGCCCCCGCGACAGCCGACATCGACCGGGCCGTGAACGCTGCCCGCCGCGCATTCGACGAAGGGCCGTGGCCGCACACCGACCCCGAGGAACGGGTCGACGTCGTCCGGACACTACTGGGGCTGTACGAACCGCGCCGCGACGAGCTCGCGGAACTCGTCACCTCCGAAATGGGTGCGCCGATCACATTCTCGCGTCGGCGCATGCGCGGCTTCCCGGCGTGTTGATGTCCGGTTTCGCCGCCCTCGCCGAGAAACACACGTGGGAAGAAACCCGACAAGGATTTCTCGGGAACGAGGTCGTCGTCCGCAAGCGCCCGGTCGGTGTCGCAGCCGGGATCATCCCGTGGAACATGCCGATGTTCCTCACAGTGGTCAAACTGATCCCGCCGTTACTGGCAGGCTGCTCCGTCGTGCTCAAACCGTCGCCGGAAACCCCGTTGAATGCGTATTTTCTCGCGGAGCTCCTCGAGCACGCCGGCGTACCCAGCGGTGTTGTCAGCATCCTTCCCGGCGGGCGGGAAGTTGGCGAGTATCTCGTCGCCCATCCGGGAGTCGACACAGTGTCGTTCACCGGGTCGACGGAGTCCGGCAAACAGGTGGCGACCGCGTGTGCGGCGGGTCTCAAACGGGTGAGTCTGGAACTGGGTGGTAAGTCGGCCGCGATCGTCCTCGACGATGCCGATCCCGAACGGGTTGCCGCCGGCATCACAGTGCCGGTCTGATGAACGGCGGCCAGGCATGCGTCGCGCAAACACGCGTTCTGGTACCGGAATCCCGGTACGACGACCACGTCGACGCTCTCGCGGCCATGCTGCAAGCACTGCACGTCGGCGACCCCTTCGCCCCCGCCACGCAAGTCGGCCCGATGGTGAGCCGCCGACAACAACACCGGATCCGCAACTACATCGAGTTGGGCGACAAGGAGGGCGCGCGGCGGGTGGTAGGCGGGAGCAGCATGCCGACAGGCATGGAACGCGGTTGGTACATCCGGCCGACACTGTTCGCCGATGTCGACAACTCGATGCGGATAGCGCGGGAAGAGATCTTCGGACCCGTGCTGACCGTCATCCCCTACACCGACGACACCGATGCCGTCCGCATCGCCGACGACAGCGAGTACGGGTTGTCCGGGTCGGTGTGGACACCCGATCTCGACCGGGGCATCGGTGTCGCGCGGAGCGTGCGCACCGGCACCTTCGGTGTGAACGAGGCCTACAGTATGGATCCCTCCGCACCCTTCGGCGGTGTGAAAATGAGTGGCTACGGGCGCGAATTCGGGCCCGAAGGTCTCGATGAGTACCTCGAAACCCAGTCGCTCTCCGTCGTCGCGCACTGACTCTCCACGACCCGAACGCATCGTCGGCCCGCACGTGCCGCATTCGCTATGAGAGGCAACGAATGTCCCGAAAACTACGCCCCCATCTTGCAGCGCTTGCCGCTGCCTGCAGCGTCGTACTGTTCACCGCGGCATGCGGCGCATCAGACCCCGACGACGCGGCACATGCGTCGGGTGAGCCGGTCGCGGGAGGCACACTCGAGGCAATCCAACTCACCGAACCCCGATCTCTCGATCCAGCGAAGCTGAACAACACCTGGGTGCATCAGAGTCTCGTCGGCAACGGACTGTACGGGGCGTTGATCACCAACGACACCGAAACCCTGGAAACCACATTCGATCTGGCTGCCGATTTCTCGACCGCGGACGGCGGTGCGACGTTCACCCTGGAACTCCGACCCGGCCTCACCTTCACAGACGGCACCCCGCTGGACGCCGCGGCAGTGAAATACAACTGGGACAGGTTGCTCGACCCGGCCGTCGGTTCCGAGGCCATCCGGCAGGCCTCACAGATTGCTACGAGCGAAGTCGTGGGCCCCACCACCCTTCACGTCACCATGGTGGCGCCCAACCCCCACTATCCCGAAGCAGCCATGGCCAGCAGCATGAACTGGATCGCCTCGCCTACTGCACTGGAGAAGGGACAAGAGGCATTCGACGTCAATCCGGTCGGGGCAGGGCCGTTCACGTTCAGCGAGTGGAGACGCGGTGATGTGATCAAGCTCGAGAAGAACCCCGACTACTACGACGCGCCGAAACCATATCTGGATGCCATTGAGGTGCGCACGGTCGCCGACGTCAATCAGCGTGCAAACACGATGCTGGCCGGAGGCGCCGATCTCTCGTCGGAGACCAATCGAGGCAACATCCTGAAGGCGAACGAAGCTGGGCTATCGACCGAGATCGTGTCCACCGGTGGTGGCCTGTTCATGGGGATGAACTTCCGGCAAGCTCCGTTCGATGACGAGCGGGCTCGTCGCGCAGTGGCGCTGGCCGTGGACGCCGAAGCGGTCAACAACGCTGTCTACAAGGGCGAAGGTCTGGTTCCTTTGACCCTGTTCCCCGAGGAATCTCCGTACTACGAAGACATACCATTTCCGGAACCCGACCCCGAGGCTGCCCAGGAACTGTTCGATGAACTCGCAACAGAGGGCAAGCCGGTGGAGTTCACCATCCTCGCTTACTCGACAGTCGAGCTCAAAGGCGTCGCCGAAGCTATTCAGGCACAGCTCAGCGCGTTCGACAATGTCGAGGTGAAAGTGGATGCACTGGAGTTCGTCCAAGCTGCGCAGCGGGTCACCACCCGAGACTTCGGAATGGCCGTCACGTCCGCAGTCGCCCAAGACCCCGATTTCGCGTTGTGGACCTCATTTCATTCCGCGTCAGAGGTCGGCAATGTTGCCGGCGTCAACGACCCTGAACTCGATGCGGCCTTGGATGCCGGTCGCATAGGCACCACTCTCGAGGATCGAAAAGCGGCATACGCCACGGTGCAACAAAGATTGCTCGACCTCAACCCTGGAATCTGGTACTCACGCGCGACGCCGTCACTTGTCTGGGATGAGAAGGTGCAAGGAGTCGACGTGTACACGCTCGGTTCGATCATGCCCGAAGAACTCTGGGTCACCGGATAGAGCCCGAGTGTTCAGTGTTCGGTGTTCGGTATTGACCGAACACCGAGCGGACGGAAACGGCACGCACGGCACTCATCCGGCAACGTGCCGGTTACCTCGACCTTCGGGGGCGGCTGGCGCTGCGCACCGACCGAATGGTGATCGACGCTCAGGTCGAGACGGTCACCGAACGCGCTACTCGGTCCCATGCCCTCACCGGCAAAGCCGGACTCGAGGTCGCGACCGCATTACTGATGCAACCCGAGCGTGCGGCGGCCGTACGCGAGCTGGCGCGCGAAGTGGGCCGCTCCCCCAGCACGGTCTCGGAGATCCTCGCCGCGCTTCGCCGTGACGGCGTCGTCGATGCACGCAACGCCGTGTCGGGGACCGATTTGTTCTGGCAGGTCGCCGAGCACTGGCCGAACAGACGTGTTCATCTGGCCTCACTGCCGTCACCTGGCGACGCGACCTTGATCCGACCGCTGCGGCTCGGCCTCGACTCAACGGGGAACGAGCCCGGGTGGGCGCTCACCGACTCCGCTGCCGCCGCTGCATACGGCGCGCCAGTGGCATTCCGCTCGGGTCAGGTACTCGACTTCTTCGTTCCGGACCACTCGATTGTCCGGCGTGCTACCACCCTGCTCGGTGCGGCGGCATCCGACCGGCAAGCACTGGCCACGGTGAGAGTCGCCCCTGTGCCGGCTGTCGTACAGCACCGAGTCGACGTGGATGCCAATCACCTCGAGTGGCCGCTGGCGCATCCACTGTTCGTCGCACTCGATCTGGCCCAGGACACGGGACGGGGACACGAGATCCTGGACATGTGGACCCCCGACGAACGGTGGACTCGTGTCTGGTAACCATGTCACCTTCGTCGGGGATGCGATGGCCGCTGTCGTACACGGCATCGTCGAAGTCCGAGCGCTCCTCGAACAGCCACCCGCCAGGGTCGGCGGCCTCGCCGTACTGTCGCGGCTGTCGAATCCCTACCGCGCCACCGTCGACCTCGATCTCGTGGACCGAACCATTCATCGACGCCACACGACGCTAACTGCAACTCGGGCAGCCCCAACGGGTCGGACACATGGTCTCGCGCGAGCGCAATCAGAACGGCCCCCGCAGCCTGGAGATTGCGCGCTCCGCCCCGGCCACCCGCTGCTCGTACCATCCCTCGACGAATGCGGCATACGCTTCGCGGGCCAGGTCGACGGTGCGGTCGCGGAACTCCATGAGTTCGGCACTCAGCGATGCCTGCACCCCTCGAAGGTCTCGTGGGCCGAGGTTCCACGGCTCCGGAAGGATCGCGGTGGCGACCTCGTCGAGAATCCCATGCTGATCGGATTCGGATCCGACGACGAAATGCGCCAGAACACCGACCGTTTCGGATACCAGCACCACATCCGGGGAGCCGGGCGAGCTCATCACCGCGTAGGAGATCAACCAGTTCTCGTCCAGAGCACCGGCCTGTGCGAGGTCGACGATCGAGTCGACGACGAACCTGGCATTGACTTCGACTGCATCGGCAAGTGCAGCAACATGCTTCGGAGGTAACGCGGGAAGCACCGCGGAACGAGCTTCGCAGCGACGATGCACACCGCGAGACCGGCGAGCACGTCATCGGGCAGGTCCGCTTCGTAGTGCCGGGCATAGTCGGTGATCGTCGGCAGACCGTACCGCCCGAGATCCTCATCGAGTTCCGGCTCGGAGATCCCGTCCCAGCTGTTCCTCAGCCGAATCAACGACCATGCCCCGGCAAGTGCGTCGTGATGTGCATCCTCCTGCCACGGCGCGACTCCTGCATGATCCAGGAGGTTCAGGATGTGACGCGCGAGCAATTCGACGTCCGTGCTCCACTGCTCACACACCACAGCGTCCTGAAGGAAGCGCGGGGCAACCACACTCGGATACGTCTGGACCATCTGACGCCACTCGGCAGCCGTCCACTGCTGGGCGGCGACGACGTCGTCCAGGCCCGGGATCACCCCCGAGCCTTCGTTGAGTTCGTAGAACGCGCGCCACAGGGCGACGACGGCCAGCTCACTCCTCACCCGCGCCCCCTCTCCTCGTTCGGCGAGAGCGAAGACACCTTCAGCGGTGATGATGCTCTGGGTGGTGTTCACCAGGGACGGATCCGCCGCGAATTCGTCGAATGTGGGCACTTCGGCCACGCTGCTCGCAACGAACGCCAACACGGAAGGTTCGAGTCGAGACCCGAGCGGTCTGCCGATGAAGTCGAAATGGCCGATCATTGCGGGCTGCAGGTAGTCGGTGCACGTCGAGCGACCGACCGGGCCGACCTCCGCGACGAGCTGCGGACCTCGGGCGTCATCGCACAACACCGGCACCACCACGAGTTCGAGGATCTCGAGGGCCAGCTCGTGGCCGACATCGCTCATGAGATCGGCTCGGATGATCGCATCGAGCACCTGGAGTGCCGAGATCGCCACATCTTCGATCTCGTACGGGTGATTCAGGCGGCTTCGTAGCGCACCGAGTATGCGGTCGGCGTCCATCACCAGTTCGGGAGTCCGATCGCAGTATTCGAGCAGTGCACGATCCGATGGATCTATGTTCCGGAACCACGCGCGATCCTGGAACGCCCGAAATGCAAAGACTCGTCCGGCGAGGGTCCGCACAACCGGAGCCAGCCGGTCGCCGGCATGCCACGCGCCGAATACTCTGGCGGCGTGCGCCGCGGTGTCGCCGAAGCTGCTGTCTACTACGTCGACGATCAGGGACGCGAACTCCGACTCCATCGCCGTGGAGGGGCTCTGTTCGAACAGGACCGTCGTCGCCTCGTCCAACGAGTCGTGCAGGTCGCTGTCTGCGACCACCGCCATCGCCAGCGGCCACATCGGCGAGAGATCGTCGTCGCCCGTTTTCCTCGCGATCTCGTCCTGATGCGCCAGGGTGCGGGCGGCAACCGATTCGTCGACGAGGACGATCTGCGCCAGCCGCGACCAAGGGGTCACAGGTACGAGGTCGCCGTTGTCGACGCAATGCGGTTCCCCATCGAGCACGCCGAGGGCCGGCGATTCGTTCTCACCGAACACGACGCAACCTGGGGTGTCGCCCGGAAGGTCCTCGATCGGAACCGCGACGAGGTGCGCGCCGCGCGCGACCGTGTGGTCGACGGTGTGCAACCTGTCGAAGGTCGACCATCCGAAGCGTCGGCTGGTTCCGGGCGACATGAAGTGTGAAACTGCCGCGATCCATCCGGCTGCACTGTCCGAATCCGTGCACCCGAGGACGACGGGTGAGCCCCCGCGGAATGCCTGAGCAACCGCGTCGAGCAGGACGCTGAAGATACCGATCCGCGATGCGTTCGGTTCGAGGAGGAAGTCGACGGTGGCGGCGCGCGAAGCGACATCACTCGGCCGGGGTTCGGGAGACGAGAGGATCGCGGCAGCGACGTCGCGGGGTCCGTACGGCGTGAGCCACTCGGGCGAGCGCCATCGTTCGATCGGCCGCGGGGTGTCTGCCGCATCGGCGTGCCGGTCGAGTAGTGCGTGGGCGAACACGTTTCCGAACCACCCGGAGGATCCTGCGCCGGATGGAACGGTGTGCCAGTACAGACCCGAGTTGCCTGTTCCCGGTACATACATCAATCGACGGGGTCGGTTCTCCACTTCTTCGGCAGTCGGGAACCGGGGAATCGGCTGAACTTCTTCGAACCGCGTCACGACGCCGGCGAGCAGTCTTTCCGCTTCGTCCGCGTCGATGTCGCCGGTGGTCTGCTTGATCTGCCAACCGCCGCCGCCGGCAGTGCCGGGGCGGTCGAACGAGGTGTAGGTGAGCTGACCGAACCTCGGGTGGTCGGCAACGGGAGTCACGACGCTCTGCCGACTCGCCGATCCGAGTCGCACGAAGCGTCAACCACAAGGGGCTTGTGGATCACGACGGACGGTGACACCATGACCTGCACCGATTCTGGGACACCATCGGACGGGCCGAGAGCGCGTGCTTCCAGGCGCGCCCGATCGAGACCTGCTCGGGTGCAGTTTCGGTGGGATCCATGACCACTGATACTAGGCCAGCGCGGATGCCCACCACAGCGAGACCGGTCAGTCGATACCGTCCACGTCCACGCCGTATCGCACTGCGAGCGCGGCGAGGTCGTCGTCGTACCCCTGCCCCACCGACCGCAACCTCCACTTCCCGGACCGTCGGTAGATCTCGGCGAGCACCATGGTGCGCTCGGTGGTGCCTGCGTCGAGTACCGCGGTGGCGGCAGTGCCCGCCTCACTGTCCACGCTGATGGAGACCGCGCCGAGGTCGCCGAAGGTGCGGTCTCCGTCGATCGCCGCCGCGATCGCGATGCGCTCGCAGTCGTCCGGAATCGAGGCGAGGTCGACGCGGATGGACTGTTCGCTGCTGCCGTCCATGGTCAACTCGACCACGCCGTCGTCGTAAGCGGGGTTGTTGTAGAAGACGAAATCGTCGTCGGTGTCGACTCTTTCATTACTGTCGAGTAAGAACGCGACGATGTCGACGTCGAATTCGTCTCCGACAGCTTCGGCCTTCCAGCAATGTTGACCGACCACCGCTCGGTCTTCGCCGGAAGGTCGATCACTTCGCCCTGGGAGAGCACCGGGGCCGCCAGGCGGGATTCGGTGCGCATGTGCGCGGGGACGACGCCCTTCTCGATCGCCGCATTCACGTCGTCCGCGGTGAGTACCGGCAGCCGACGATCGTTGACCCGCGTCATCCGCTTGTCCGCGTCGGCGCCTCGAGTACGAGTGCGTCGGTGACAGCGGCCGTGAAGTTGATGGACGGTCGGGCGCCGAGCTGCGCGATGCGGGAGCGCATCATGACCGCTTCGAGGTGGGTGCCGCCCAGCAGGAGGACTCGACGCCCCGACCACAACTTGGGCTTCTTGCCCTGGAGCGCCCAGCTCTGCGGCTCCGCCGTGGGCGTCGCCGTCGTCACCGGGGTTTCCTGCTGCGGGACGACGTCGATCACCGTCGCCACCTTGGGCTCGCCGGCCACCACTCGTTCCAGCAGCGCTTCGAGCTGCTGTTCGGTGATGACGGGAATGCTCGGCCATGGCCTTGCGCACCTTGGCGGTCTGCACGGCGACATCGTTGCAGACGACGACGCTGGTCTGGCGACTCGCGCTGTTGAGTACGTCGAGCCCTGCTTCCGTCAGCCGCCCGGCCAACGTCAGCCGCGGAGTGTCGGTGGACCCACTGATCACCACCTTCATGCCCTGGACGAGCCCCGCCTCGGTGAGGCGACCCGGGTTCTTCCACTGGCACGGCACTCGCTGCACCGAATCGGGGTACACCGACTTCCGGCTGCGGCAGTTCACCACGGGCAAGGGCAGCTGCAGGCTCTCGGCCATGGTGGCGCTGCGCACGAACACCTCGGAGAGCACGCGTGCGTCGTCGTACGCGTCGTGTGCCTGCAACTGCTGGACCTGCCAGTGCTGGGCGAGGGTCGACAGTTGAAAGTTGGGGACATCGAGTTCCAGACGCCGCGACAACGCCAGAGTGCAGAGCCGCTGGCCGGCCGGAATCGACCTGCCCGCCCGCCGGAACTCGGCGTCGAGGAATCCGTAGTCGAACGACGCGTTGTGTGCGACGAGCACGCCGCCGTCGAGTATGTCGGCGAGGTCGCCGGCGATATCCGTGAAGCGGGGCGCGTCGGCGAGCCGCTCGCGCGTCAGGTTGTGGATGTGCACCGGGCCGGGGTCGCAGTCGGCATTGACGAGGGTGGAGAACTCGCGTTCGACGGAACCGTCTTCACGCAGCGACAACGCTGCGACGCTGAGCACTCGGTGCGCATTGGGACGCAGACCCGACGTCTCGACGTCGACGACCACCCAGCGGTGCCCACGAGGCAGGGTCGCAGGCCCGTTCGCATGTCCGCGCGTATCGATCACGTCGACCTCCTGATGTCTTCCGCGTCGGGATGGAAAACCGACATGACCGACATTCTTACCGGACCTCACCGACAGCGCGGAATGCAGGTCACGGCCGAATCGACTTGTGTAACACCACGCCCGGACCAGGCGATATCCAGGGGTTTTCATAGCTCGGCGACACCTACCGATCCTGCGTGCGACGCGGGGCCGCGAGGTCGTCGAATGCAGCGGTATCCCCGGCATTCCACCGACGACTCATCACCTCGATCGCACGCGCCGCACGCCGACGCTCACGACAGAGGTCGCGTGCACGACCCGCCCTCCCGGCGAATGAGTTGATCGCTTCGATGAGGTGGCCGGTGAAGCTGCCACCACCATGGCCGGCGTCGTCGATGACGACCAGACGACTGCCGTCCCACCGGCGGGAGAGTTCCCACGCGGTGTCGAGCGGACCGGACACGTCGTATCGGCCGTGAACGAGGATCGCGGGGATTCCCGTGAGTTGCTCCATGCCATCGAGCAGTTGATTCTCGACAAAGAAGTGATCATTGCCCCAGTAGTGGGTGACCAAGCGCGCAAACACCATCCGGAATGTCGGGTCCTGGTATCTGAGGGAGGGCGCCCATCCTGGCATCAACGAAATGTGAGTGTCCTCCCACTCGCACCACCGCAGCGCAGCGTTCTCTCGAACACAGATGTCAGGATGGGTGAGCAGACGGGCGTAGGCGGCTGCCAGGTTGCCGTCCCGCTCGTCTTCCGGCACCGGTTCGACGAACCGCTCCCATTCGCGTGGAAAGATGCGCCGCATGTCGCGGGTGATCCACTCCACTTCCCTGCGTGTACCCGAGGTGATCGCGCCCAGCGCCATCCCGATGACCCGGTCAGGGTGTGCTTGCGCGTAGGCCAATCCGAGTGCGACGCCCCAGGATGCACCCGCCACGACCCAGCTCTCGATTCCGAGATGTTCGCGAAGCCTCTCGATGTCGACGATGAGGTGGTCGGTTGTGTTCGTGGAGAGGTCGGTGGCCGAATCGTCAGCGCGGGGCGTGCTGCGCCCACAACCACGCTGATCGAACAGCACGGCACGAAACACGGTCGGGTCGAAGAACCTCCGCATGCCCACGGTGCAACCCGCCCCTGGACCGCCATGGAGATACACGACGGGAAGGCCTGCCGGATTGCCGATGGTCTCCCAGTACACAGAATTGCCGTCGGATACCGCGAGATGGCCCGATTCGTATGGTTCGATCGCGGGGAACAGATCCATTCGAGTGAGTTTGTCACATGGAGATGCGGGGGCTGTCGTGGTGGAGTTCGAGCAAGACCGAGATTTGTTGATCCGACTGTGGCGGATGTGGGCGAAGCGGGCCGCGGAACTGTCCGACGAGCAGTGGGCTGCCGAGACCCGGTTACCGGGGTGGACCGTCCGGGACATCTACATGCACGTCACTCCGGACGTCATGATCACAATGCTCGCCGATCCTGTCGCGGCCGAACCGATGCATGCACAGCTCGCCGAGATCGTGCGCGAGATGTCCTCGTTGCCGTGCCCGATCCGCGCGCATTCGTCGAGGTAGCCTCTGGCGGTCCAACAGCGCAGTCCTCCCGGTGATGCGGTGAGTGCCCGGCGACGACCGTTGAACCAGGATATTCACGGTGTCAGCATGCGTTCGTTTCGCCGATCTTGACTACCGAAAGAACTGCATCACCTTCACTGATCGGAACGCCTGCATCCGGGTTCTGGCCGACTACAACCCAGTTCGCGTCGAGCACTTGATTCCGTCCCTTACCTGTCGCATCCGAACTCCGCGAATAGAACACACCCAGCGCTTGAATCAGATCTTGCGCATCCTGAAGATTCATACATACGACATTCGGCATCGGGACCGAAGTCACAACCGGTGCAGTCGAGGAGGTGACAACCGGCGCCGGTGCGGCTTTGACCACATCTGTCGATACAGGCAATTCCGTCGTCGTGCTCGTCGGCACTGTCGTTGATGATGCTGACGAAGTCCGAGTTGCCGAGGAGGTAGACGGCTGCGCCGACGACGTCGCCTCAGATGTTGCGGCGGAACCCGTCTCCGCGTCCGAGCCGCAAGCCGACAGTCCCGTCACCAACCCCGCGATCGTCAGAATTGTCGCGACAGTGCGTCGTCCACTCGTCATACCGATGCGTCGCGACATACCCGAGCCCAGAACCCACGACATATTCGATTCCCTTCAAAAACACACGTGTAGAGAGTATTTGATACGACAAGTACGTCTACACACTCATCGGCACGCATGTTCGGGTGTTACATCCCAAATGTCGTTCGATCGGACTACACCCACACACCCCGCTGAGCGAGCACCCACCGCACGGGATCGAGGCACCGGAACGGTGAAATCCCGTTGTGGTGAAGCCGATCCCCGACAGGCGATTCGCCGAGCGCAGAGACGGCAAAGAACCTGTTTTTCAACACGGTGCCGGTGTGCGGCTGATCCACCGCCATCACCATCGACTTGGCCTCGAGTTTGTCGAGCAGACTCCGCACTTCCTCGTGCAGCAGCCGCCCGTCGACCTCGTTGTACGGCGCGTACTGGAGGCTCGGGTCGCGGGAGAAGGCTGCTCCTCGCTGCGCCATCACCTCGCTCCAGCCGCTACCTTCGACGTGGTGAAGTGACTGCAGCGCATCGAACTTCGACAAGACGACGGCGAGGTTCGGAGTGGAATCTCCGATGATCGACAGCACCGTCCGCAGCACCGAACGTGGATCACCACCCACTCGCTCCTGAACCGGAACGAGATCGTGCAGTTGCTGCCGCACGGATTCGACCTTGAGTGGATCGAACATGAACACCACTCCGTCGGCCTGCGCGAAGAACCGCATGTGCTGCACGTGAACGTTATTGGGGTTCTCCAGGTCCTCCCCTGCCACATCGCGCAGCACGAGGTACTGTCGTCGCCCCTTCCAGGTGCCGAGCGAGAAGATCAGCGGTTCCCGCTGATACTGATTGCTCGTGTGGGCGGCGGGCGTGGATTCGAGGATGCCGCGCTCTTCGTACAGCGGCTTTTCGTACAGCTCCCGGTACACCATCTCGGTTTCGGCGGTCGCCGGCTCCACCACGCAATTGAGACGCTCCCCCAACAACTGCAGCGTCTTGACGAGGACTGCGATATAGACGGTCTTTCCCGTTGCACGGCACCGGCCATTGCGATGCACGTGGTCTGCGAGCCCCGCAACCCCGAGGGGAGTCGGTAGTGGCATGTCGTGCACACCTCGGCGGCGGGCCCGCCTGCCTTCTCCTCGACCACATCGGCACCGGCGCCCACTCATCGGCGGCACCGGCCGGACGGTCGAGGTGCACGACCTTCCCGGAGCGCACGGGCGTGCCCTGATATGCGGTGGCGACCTGGTCGGGCTCCACTTCTGCCGGCGCGGTCGGCACCCATGCAGTCCGGTCCGCAGACAATACCGTGAAACACCGTGGGCATTTCGTCATCACAGGGCACCTTCCGACTCCGTGGTCGGCAGACCCGACACGAGCGACTTCACCGTCCGGAACAGTTCCTGAGGGTCGTCCAGCCAACCACGACCCGCGAGAGCATGGCCAGCTGCCGGGACCACCGAAGTCCGCCTCCGCTCGACACTCCCCATCTGCTCGATCTCGGCCGCCGCCCCACCGACCTGAAGGACGATCGGACGTCTGCGAACCCCTGCGACGGCGGCAGCGTGATCTGCCGGTACGCCGTCGGTGACGGTGAGAACGAGCGTCGGCTCGATGTAGCGGGATCGATCCACTGTTGCCGAGCGGAACCCGATACCCAATCCCGCGGAGTCGAGCGCCTTCTGCGCGGCTGCAGCCGCGCCCCGCAGTTCACCGATGTGCACTGCGGTCACGTCGCGGCCGATGAGGTTGACATGCAGTTCTTCTCGACGTCCGATGACCGCGGCGACACCGGTGAGCAGGTCGACGACGTCACGGATGCTGCCGTCCTCGATGAGTGGAAGCATCGACATCGTGGTGTCGACGTCCACCTCGACCCGTACCTGGCGGCGTTCGGGCAACCGGTCGACGCCGAGCGCCCCGCGCGCAGCGATCGTGCCCGGGCACCGAGGTCGGTGAGGGGAACGTCGACGGCAGTCTTCCGTGCGGCCACGGCGAGCCGCTGACCGACCGGTGTGATCGTGGCGAGTTCGACGTGGTGTAGCCCCGACACGTCGAGTGGGGTGAGCTCGGCACGGTCGGGGTCGAGGCTGTGGCTGCTGTCGACAGCGACGGTGGCCTGGAGCACGGTTCCCTGGGGGAAGCCCAGATCGTGGCCCGGTGTCGCCACGACGACGACTTCCGCGTCGACGCGCGGGAGCACCACGAAGCCGGGTTTCGGGTACAGCACCGACGGGGCGTCTGCACCGTCTGCGGTGATCGCGCGTACCGTCACCGGCACGTCGAGCGCGGTCACCGTGATCGCGAGGGGTTGTCGCGATAGCTCCACCCGACCGGCACCATCGAGTACGTAACCGGGCATCAGATCTGTCCTCTCGGCCTGGAAAGTGCGTGTTCTGCGTCGGAGAGCCGCTGGTCGTACCACCACTCGACGAACGCGGCATAGGCGTCGCGGGCCCTGTCGACACCGCGGTCGCGGAATTCCATGAGTTCGGCGCGCACGGCCGCGTGGACCCCGCGAAGATCCCGGGGGCCGAGGTTCCACGGCTCCGGCAGGATCTCGGTGGCGACCTCGTCGAGAAGCCCGCGCCGCGCGGATCCGGCCTCGGAGCCACGCCCCACGACGAAATGCGCCAGCACACCGAGGGAGTCGATCACCCGAGCCACGTCGGGAGCGTCGGGTGAACTCAACACGGCGTAGGCGATGACCCACTGTTCTTCTACTGCACCGGATTGCGCGAGGGCGACAAGCGAGTCGACGACGAATCCTGCGTTGAGGTCGACGGCGTCGGCCAGTGCGTCCACATGCTTCGGCGGTAGTGCGGGAATCTCTATCGAGCGGGCCTTCGCTGCCACGATGAACACGGCCAGTCCTGCAAGGACATCATCGGGCAGACCAGCGTCGTAGTGTCGGGCGTAATCAGCGATGGCCGGTAGGCCGCACCGGCCGAGGTCGCGGTCCAGATCGCGGTCTCCGATCCCGTTCCAGCTGTTCCGCAGCCGAATCGACGCCCATGCCCCGGCGAGTGCGTCATGACGCGGATCCTGCGGCCACGACACCGAACGGTCGTTGTCGAGGAGGTGCAGAATGTGCCGGGCAAGCATCTCGACCTCCGAGCTCCACGGCTCACCCACCACGGCGTCCTGCAGGAAGCGCGGAGCGACCACTCGCCGATGGGTTTCGACTACTCGGCACCATTGCGCGGCAGACCACTGCGGCGAGTCGACGAGGGTGTCCAGCTCGCGGATCGGCCCTGCCCCTTCGTCGAGTTCGAAGAACGCGCGCCACAGCGCGACGGCGGCCAGCTCGGGGCGCACTCGCGCGCTTCTCCCTGTGCGGCGAGGGAGAACACTCCTTCGGCGATGATCACGCTCTGCGGTGTGGTCGTCATGGATGGATCCGCTGCGAACTCGTCGAAGGTGGGAACTCCGGTGAGGCTGCTCGCCAGCCACGTGAACACGGAGTTGTCGAGTCGCGCACCGATCGGCCGCGCAAGGAAATCAGGGTGTGTGATCACGGCCGGCTGCAGGTAGTCGGTGCATGTGCTCTCCCCCACCGCTCCGACCACAGCGACGAGTTGCCGGCCTGCAGTCGGGTCGCACAGCACCGGCACGACGACGAGTTCGAGGATTTCGAAGACCTGATCTTCACCGTGTCTGCTCACGAGATCCGCTCGGATGAGCGCATCGAGTGTGCAGAGCGCTTCGGCCGCAACGTCATCGATCCGCTGTGCCGAATGTGCGCGTGCGCGCAGTTCGCGGAGAAGACGATCGGCTTCCATGACGAGCTCGGTTGTCCGGTCGCAGTATTCGAGCAACACGCGCTGCGACGGCTGGGCGTTCCGGAACCATGCGCGATCGTGGAAGACCCGGTATGCGAACACTCGGCCGGCGAGGCTGCGCACCACGGGAGCGAGGCCGTCGTCCTCGTGCCATCGGCCCAGCGCACGGGCGGCTTCGTCGACGGTGTCGCCGAGGTTTCTGTCGACGACGTCGACGATCAACGACGCGAATTCCGATTCGGTCACCGCGTCGGGGCTCTGTTCCAGGAGCACCGTCGTCGCTTCGTCCAGCGAGTCGTGCAGGGTGCTGTCCGCCACCACCGCCATCGCCAGCGGCCACATCGGGGACAGTCGGTGGTCGCCCACCTTGGTCGCTATCTCGTCCTGCAGGCCCAGGGTGCGTGCGGCAACCGATTCGTCGACGAGAACGGTCTGTGCCATCAGCGACCACGGGGTCACGGGCACCATATCGCCGTTGTCGACGCAGTGTGGTTCCCCGTCGAGCTCGCCGAGATCGGTCGATTCGTTCTCGCCGAATACGACGCATCCGGGTGTGTCACCCGGAAGATCTTCGAGTGGCACCGCGACCAGGTGCGCGCCGCGGGCGACGGCGTCGGCGACGGTGTGGAGTCGATCGAAGGTCGACCATCCGAAACATCGGCTGGTTCCCGGCGACATGAAATGGGAGACCGCAGCGATCCAGTGGGCCGCGTTGTCCGGGTCTGCGCAGCCGAGAACGACGGGAGAGCCACGGTTCAATGCCCGAGCGACGGCGTCGAGCAGGACGCTGAAGATGCCGATACGCCAGGTGGTCGGGTCGAGGAGGAATCCCAAGGTGGCGTCGCGGGAGGTGCGGCCGCTCGGCGCAGGATCGAATCTCGAGAATTCCGCGGTGGCAACATCTTCCGAGCCGTAGGGCGTGAGCCATTCGCGCGCGCCCCATCGTTCGATCGGTCGCGTGATGTCTGCGGAATCGGTACGCCGGTCGAGGAGCGCGTGGGCGAAGACGTTGCCGGGTCTTCCGGAGGCATCGGCGCCGGCCGGGACCGTGTGCCAGTAGAAACCTGTCGTGCCTGTCCCCGGCGCATACATCAGTCGGCGGGGGCGGCGGCGCACCTCGTCGGCGTTCGGGAACCGCGGGATCGGGGGAACCGATTCGAACCGCGTCACGACCCCTTCCCGTAGTCGTTCTTCCTCGCCCGCGTCGAGTCCTCCGATTGTCTGTTTGACCTGCCAGCCACCGCCCCCTGCGCCCCCGGGGCGGTCGAAGGAGGTGTAGGAGAGCTGGCCGAACCGTGGACGGTCGGCGTCGTCGGCGGTCACGTCATTCCACCGGGTCATCGATCGGTGTCCGATCGATGAGGCGGAGGTCGATCTGTTCGATCGGCGGGTCGAGCAGCGCGATGGTGCATGCCTGTTCGGGACGCACGTCGGGGAACACTCGCACGAATCCCGTGTCGGTGTCGCCGACGTCGACCAGCCATGGCTGTCCCCATTCGCGCCGAAGTCCTTTCGGATGGAAGTTACGCGCGCCCGGATGGGTGCCGACTCCTCCGCGGACCTCCAAGGGTTGTCCGTCCCTCGCGCTCAGCGGCAACCGGGTGAGGTTGTGGATGACGACGAAGGGCGGTGCCGTGGTCAGTTCGATCTCGGATGCGAGTTGTATCGCGAGAACGACGCCACCACCGAGTGTGATGCGCGGCGTGACCGTGTACTGGATGCGCAGTAGGCCCGGATAGTCGACGGTCGCCGGAATGCCCACGATGCGCTCACCGCGGGTGTAGGCGATCGCGACCACATGCACCGCACAACCCTGCGCGGCGAGTTGGTCCGTCAGGTGCAGGCCACCGTCCCGCTCGTACTGCGATCGTGAGATCTCCGCGACCGGTCGCTGTTCGATGGCATGCTCCGCCGGAACCTGGGGCGCGCTGACGTACACGGACACGGACGCCGCCCCGTCCGGCCACGGGAAGGTCACCACTTGCTCGGAGCACCTCTCGACGATCCGGACACCGGTCAGTGCCGGAAGCGGCCGGGTCGCGATGACGGTGCGCCCCACCTGAACCTGACCGTCGAGCATCGTCACCGGTGTGAAGTACGCGCGCACCCACCCTCTCGGCCACGACACGGTGGTCATGGCGTGTCGGCCGCCCTGTTCGACCACCACGGGGTGAACGAGTCGCGCCGATTCCGGGAGGCCGCCGGAGACGTCGAGCGCACTTGCTTCCAGGAGGGTGCGGTCGATACCGGCGCGAGGTGCGGTTTCGGTGCGGTACATGACGACCGCGCCGATGTCCGGTGGGGTCCAGCCGAGGTCGAAGTGGAGATCGTCGCCCTGCCCGTACGTGGTGATCTGCAGATCCGACACCGGTTCGAGCACAGCGGACACCAGAACCTCCGACTGCGCGGCCGGAGACAGGCGGGTGTGGCCGTCCACCTCCACCTCGCAGATCGCCCGGTACAGGTAACGGTGTCCACGTTGGGCGTCGCGATCGACGAAGCCGCCGAAATTCGGCTGGTCGGCGAGGATGCGGTGCCGGGGGTCGTTGGTGACGGGTGATCGTCCGTCGAGTGGGATCCGCAGTACCCGCACTCGCGACACTCCGGGCCACACCGACCACTGGCCGATGACGGTGCCGTCGTCCTCGATGACGACGAACCCGTCCACCGCGCTCAGCAGGTGCCCTTCGGCCACCAGGACCGGTTGGCGCTCGGCCGCGTCGCGTTCGTTGTTCCCGATGTGCGCCCACACCTGCAGGTAGCGCACGGCGGCAGCCGACGGCGCCGTGTCGACGATCAGCGTGCCGCGGGTGACGCCGACAAGCCGGCCTGCCTCGGGCTTGTAGGCGCGGTGGGTTTCACCGGACACCACCCGGTACAGCACGGTCGTGCCGGGGCTCTCGGGCAGTCCGGTCCATTCCAGCCGGTGCCCGCCACGCGGTTCCGGGGCGATGGCCATCGGACCGACTTCGTACTCGGATTCCCCGTGCAGGAACTCGCAGAAATCCTCGGTGTGCAGATCCACCAGCAATTCGCTGCCCGGTAACGGTTCCACCGGCTCGGGGACCGGCTCCGGCTCGACCGCCGCGTGTTTCGACGTGGAGACGCCCTCCGGAGCAGTTTCCTCCGTGGCTGCCAGGACTTCGACGATACCGCCGACGAGCGCTTTGGCGTGCCGCGGCAACATCGGTTCGATCTCGTCGACCGTTCGCCGATTCGATCGGATGATCTGCTGCAGGTGCGTGTCTTTGATCAGGCCCGGCCGCAACCGCGACGCGTCGACCTCGCCCTGTCGCCACCGCTGTAACGCTTCGAAGACACCTTCGGACACTGAACCCCTCGCTCTCAGAACTCGAGGCCGTCGATGGCCGGAGCCACATACGCACCGTTGCCCGCACGCCCGACCCGAGTGTCCTCGGGCTGTGCGGGACGCAACTCGATGTCCGGCACGTGCGTGACCTCGACCGCAGCGGCGTGCTTCGCGGGCGGCTGTGCCAGGTCTTCACCCGAAATGCCTTCGGTGAACTGGGTGGTCACGGCCACGAGCCCGCATCCCACCCTCGTACGCGAGAGCACCTCTCCCGCCACTGCGGACGTGCCTCGCATGGTCGCGGTGTCGCTGAACGCGGCCCGGTCGAAGAACCCCGCTTCCGTGGGCATCCCGACTCCGGCCAGAAAATCGTCGACGCCGGCGTGCTGGACCTCACCGTCGACCCGGTATTCGACCACACCGACGAGCTCTCGCGCGAGCTCGGTTCGTGGGCCGGTGAGTTCGGCCATTGCCCGATTCCACAGCATCGTCGCGCCGCTCGACCGCACCTGACCTCGGTGGAACAGCAGCGACCACTCGTCGAGCGGAGAACCCGATCCCGCACCGGCCTTCACGGCGAGCAGGCTCGGATCGCGGTCGATGTCCTGTGCCGACCCACCGAGAGCGGCTCCGGCGCCGCGCGCGACGGTGTCCCACGGTTCGGTGAGCCATCCGACGGTGAACAGATCCTGACGGAGCTCGTCGGCGACACGTGCCACGGTGTCGTCGGCGGGGATTCCCGAACCGATGGCGCTGTGTCGCGGCAGACCCCATTCGATGCGTCTGCGTGCGGTGAGGACATGCTCTGCCACACCGAGCGGCTTCGCCAGGAATGCTCCGAGTGCTCTGCTCCACGACAGGTATTGACGGTAGCGCCGGTGAGCACCTCGATCTCACGCAGTGTCAGACGCAGGTTGGTGCGGTCGGCCTCGTGGGCGGCGGTCGTCCGTTCGCGTTCGACGAGTAGCTCCTCGAGGTTCTGCTGCGACCTCCAGCAGATCACCGTCAGCGCGATCGCCCACCCCAGCAGGCACAGCGCGATGACGGTGCCGCCGGCCCACCAGGAGATGATCTCCTGCCACGCCAGCAGACCCGCGATGACGGCGATCACCACCGCAACCACACCTGCGATGTGCACCTTGCGGAACATCCGCTTGTGCACTTCGGCGCTCTCCTCTGCCGGATCCCGCAGCGCTTCGGCGCTCTTCAACCGTTCGAGCAGTCTGCCGGCCTCGGACACGTCGGCCGCGAGCCGGTCGGTGAGGATCGAACCGAAGCCGACCGCGAAGCTCGCCCGGGTGCGCTCTCGCCAACTCTTGATCGCGGCGCCGGTGCGGCGCGCGTCCAACCCGATCACCGGATCCTGTTCGAGTTCCCGCAGTCGGCGGCCGAATTCGTCGACCCCGAGGATGTCGGGTGCTTCGATGACGTGCGTCGACGTGGTTGCGGACACCACGCCCGGGATGTCGGTGAAATCCTCGCCCGGGCCGGGCACGATGTCCGACGCCGAGCGCAGCACAGCGCGGTGCGCGCCCACCTGGACAGGTGGTAGTCCCGCTGATCGTTCGCTGGCATCCGCCAGGGTCAGCGCGGCCCGCGAATAGTCGCGCCACAGCGCGGACAGGTCGGGTGCTGCGGCGTGCGGAGCGTTCTTGCCGCCGTCGAGCACAGCACCGATCTCTCGCGACGCCGATTCGTACTCGCCCCATCCGGCACGATGACCGTCCGCATCGACCCCACCGACCACTACGCGGTACGCGCTCTGCGAGCCACCGAACAGAGCGCGTTGCGTCTTGGCGGCCAGCGATGCCGAGGCCCGGTTCTCCGCGCGGCCGATCAGTCGGGACGGCGCGTTGGTGAGGACGGCGGCGAGGAACCGGCCGAACATGCGTAGCGCGTCGCGGAACCGGATGTGGCGCGGTTCCCGCTTCCGGGGCGTCGGTATTCGGGCGCTGGTCAGCAGATGCCCGTGTTTCGTCCACAGCGCCTGCGCCATCTGCCGGGTGGCCGTCGGCACGTCGTCGACGTACAGGACAGCGGTCCCGGCGTCGCGTGGGAGTGGGAGCTGCCCGTCGAAATCCAGGAGTTCCGAGTGCAATCGGTGTTCGGCGTGGGACGTGTCGAGCGACGGTAGAAGGAGCGCACCACGCGCAGGGAGCTGCCGGGCAGGACGGGAAGTTCGTCGAACGGGGTGTGGTCGTCGTCGGTCCACAGGCCGGTGATGCCCGCGATGACGGGCGCGGCCTGCGTCCGACGTCGATCGGATCGGTGGTCAGCTTCAGCGACTCGTGGCCCATGCCGGGTCCCCGCGAATCTTCGGGTGCCACCATCAGGTTGTGCCAACCGGCGAGCGCCGGAACAGCCGACACCGCATGCGCATCCGCTGGGCGTCGCAGCAGCACACGCATCCGAACGCTCCGTGCACCACCGGAGTTCGACGACAGCAGGTCGGCGAACATGGTCTCCGTCTCGAGTCGCACCGGCACCGCGGTCGCGCCGCTGGGCACCAGCACACACAGTCGCACCAGGTCGTAGTGACGCGAGGCGAGAAGATCCTGGAGGGCGACGACATGGTCGACACCCCGATCGGTTTCCACGGCCGGTATGCGAGTGCCGGGGGCGTCGACCCGGGTGTCGTCGATCCACACGTACGAGCCGACGAGCTCGGCTGCGGACAGATCCCGCAGCACATCCCGGACCCCCTCGGCGGGACCCGGCGTGGCCACGAACACCGTCAGAATCTGTGTGCCGCGCGCTGCCATCAGAACTGCCCCATGTTCGGGATCTGGAACGTCTGTGCTGTGGGTGTCGGTGCGTTCGAGGTCTGCTTGTCGAATTCGGGACGGTCGGGTTGCTCCGCGCGCACTGCGCACTCCTGGATCAGCTCTATGAGTTCCCCTGTGGCCCAATGCACGTCGGGGGCGATGTCGCGGTAGATCGGCGTCTGGGACGCTTGTTCGCGCACCGTGATGGTCGAGAAGACGCCACCACCCGGGGCGCCGTCGTGGCCCGGCGCCAGATAGTGCTGACCGGTCAGATCGCGGACACTGGACAGCCAGGTGATCGCGTTCTTCGCTCGCACGTCGATCGGAATCCCCGCACCGGTCTCGGCGACCTGCGACTGCCAGCCCGTCGCGGTGTTTCCGGTGCGCAGCCAGTCGGTGAGCACCGACTTCGCCGACACCTCGAGGATGCCGCTCGCCGGTTTCTCCGCGGAGCGTCGTAGATCGCACGCAGTGCGCGATACGGCAACATCGAGCTCATCACCGGCGACTCGTGCGACCGCGCCATCGCCAGCAACACCGATTCGAGGACCGCGGGCAACCAGTCGTTGTTGGCGAGGAAGCGGGCCGGCGGGGTGAGCAGCGGATTCGGGAAGTCCACCCATGTCGAGGTTCCGGAATCCCACACCCGCACCGGCTCGTCGTACGGTTCGGGCGGGAGACGCAGACGGCCCACCACCAGACCGAGGAACCACCCGGCCGCCATGGCCCGACGTTCACTCTCGTGCATCGGCAACGACGCCGCCAACGGGCGCGAGCGGCGCCACTGCCAGAACGCTTCCTGTTGCGCCGGAGTCGAATCCGCCCACTGCTTCGCTGCCGGAGTGAGCACCGAATCGTATGCCAAAGGAGAGTAGTTCGGGTACGAGCCGAAGATGTCGATGCGGGTGAGCTTGTCTTCCTCGGTCAGCAATCTCGCGAACTCGGCGCGCGTCTCGTGGTCGATCATCGTGTTCTTCTGCAGCACCTGCGACAGCGAATCCGCCACCGGAAGATTGAGGAACGGGATCGACGTGAACTTGTAGCGGTACTCGATCTGCTGGCCCGGATGCAGGGCTTCGAGCGCCTGCTGATTCACGCTGGCCAGGGGACGCGCCAGCGACAAGGCCTCGACGAACTTCGACCGCAGACGCTCACGGCGCTCGTCGAGCGCGTACTCGGGGACCGTGATGTCCTCGATGTATTCGCGCAGCGACACCCGGCAGAACCTGTCGAACGACTCCCCGGTGCGGGCCACGAATTGACGTGCCCGCTCGAGCAGCTCGTGGGGACGCACATGGACGTCGTAGCGTCCGGCGGACGGGACGAGCGCCTCGCGGTTCCCGGATCGAACGGGAACGCACGGGTACGCCACGCCGAGGTGCGCTCGAGCAGGGGATGCTCGTCGCCCGGGGGCCTGCTGCCGTCGATGGTCGACCAGACACCGGTCACCACATCGGCGACCGCACTGTGGACTGCGGCCTCGAACGGCGGTGTCCCCGGACCGTCCGACGACACCGCCAACGGAAGGTCCGTCCTGTACTGGTCCATGAAGTCGGCCGACGGCGTGAGCATCACCTCGTTGTTGGCCTCCGCGAACCGCTTCGGGACGCGGTCGCTCTTGTCCGCGGGCCACGCGCCGTACTGGTCGGTGGACAACCGGGCCAGGCCGACGTCGCTCGCAGGCTTGGCCCGCGCCTTCCGCAGCGCAGTCTGCGATTCGTTGAGCGCATCGAGCAGCGGCTTGAGGATCTCGGGCACCAGCGCCGCCGCGACCTCGGAGACCTTGCCGGACAACGACGCATACAGCTGCCGGTACACATTCTGGCTGCAGCTCGAGATGACACGTTCGAGGATGTCGGCGTCGCTCTCGATATTGCCTTTCAGTGCCCCCAACATCTGGCGGTCTCGGCAGACTGGGCGGTGATGTCCGCAGGGCCCTGCTTCGACAGTTCGTCGGCGCCGGCCCGGACCTGATCCTTGACGAGGACGGACAACCGGTTCACCAGCGCCGTCGCGTACGGCAGGCCCAGATCGGAGATCGCCTTCGACACCGCCTGCTCGATTCGACCACCGAGTTGCCGATGCCATTGGAAGGCATGCCCGAGCGCGTGCTGCTCCGCCGACGTCGCAAGCGCCTGACGACGCGACGCGAGGGCCCGGTTGATCTCGGGCACCCACTGCGACGCACTGAGCCCGCCGCCCGAAGGAAGGTAGCCGCGCAGTTCGTTCTCCACGATCTGCCGTGACATGCGCAACCCGTCGTCCGACGGCAACACCACCTGGGTGAGCCACGGCCCGACACCGACCTGGGCGCCGCGCGGATCCGCATGCACCACAGGCAATCCCATGGTGTGGAGCAACGTCTGCCATTGACTGTCGAGAATCGCGTTGACCTGATCGTCGTCCGACGCCACGTTCGCGGGATTGCGGTGGCCGTCGAGCAAACGGTCGACGGTGCTCCGGGCCAGACGCTGCGCCGAGTACTCGGCATACCGGTCGCGTCCCATACTCAGGCTCGAGAAACCGTACGTTCCCCACGGCAGGTTGTCCCACTGCCCGCCCCAGCCGATGTTGTCGCGCTGACCGGACAACCCGGCACCGTTCGTCAGGTCGTACTGCACGAACTGGCGGGTCGCGGCGCCGCTCATCATCATGCCGGCGAGACCGCGGGCCATGCTCGATAGATCGCCTTCTGGGAGCCGTCACCGAACGGTGCACCTTCGACGCCGACGCGGCGGCCGACGGGGAACACCCGCGCGAACGGCACCTTCTCCCCCGTCCCGCTCTGCTGGCCGAGAGCACGCAAAGTCTCGACGTCGTGCTCGCGGGCCGACCCGAGCTGGCTCGCGACGATCTCCCGAGCATCGCGAGTGCGTTGGCGCGCACACCTGTGGTCGCGCTGCGGCCGAGCCCGTCGAAGATGTCGGGGGCAACCATGAACACACCCATGAGCCGCGGGTCGAGCTTCGGATGAGGGTCAGGATCCGGCACACATCCAGGGCCATCGACGCACCGGCACCACCGGCCATCGACGACACCACCAGGACGACGGGCGACTCCTCCTGCTCGAAACTCCCACTGCCGGGGATCTTCAGAGCCGACATCTCGCTGGCGGTCTGCACCGTGAACAGCTGGTCCCACGCGTGCTGCAACGTGTCGCGGATGCCGCCGGCCTTGCTCAAGGTGATCATGCGGCCGAGCGCACGGTACTGGCCGGCGCCCGACCGATCGGGACGGTCACGGCAGACGGATCCCGCGGAGCCCAGGTGCCGATCTCGTCGAGGCTGTTGCGCGCGCCGAGTTGGTTGCTCAACGCATTGTCGAGCACCGCGTACGAATCACCCTGCGGTCCGCTGCCGAAGTAGTAGCCGCCCTGATCCCGGACGTTTCCGAGTCCGTCGGGTCCGGCTTCGGGAGCGGTCGGCACGTCGACGCTGACGAACTGCCAGCCGCCGGGAATCTTGTCGACACCCACGGCGGCAAGGTCGGACCGGAGTTGATCCATCATGTACGCGAGGGTGACAGCGCCGGATCCGCCGCAACCTATTACGAGAAATCGCCTCATTACGGTCCTTCCGAATCAAGAAACACTGTCATTGCGTGACCGTCAGGAACCCGGCGGCCGGAACGGGTCGAAAGGTTGCCCCGGCGGTGGTCCCGAAGTCGGGGCCCCGAAGGCGGGGTCCCGGGTTTCCGGTGAACGGCGGGGGCGCGCCGAAGGTCGGTTGTCCCGAGGGAGCTGCGAACGGATCGTGGGACGACGACGCCGGGACCGACA